>CAKSPL010000033.1 GCA_934481325.1 uncultured Eubacteriales bacterium
GCACGGAACGGATTGATTTCGGAAGCATTGCTCATACAGGCAAAAAACGCCCCCGCCGCGGGTTCCCGCGGTGGGGGCAAGCTGTTTGATTTTGGGGTAGAGGACGGAACCCGACAGCCCGCTGCCGATGCTTTACATCGCAAGTGAGAAATGCCAAGGAAAGACGCGCCAAAGGAAACTTTTTTCAAAAAGTTTCCTCCGGACTCCTTCCAAAATCTTTGCACGGCTGATGCCGGACTTTGGGCGTGTGAACTCAAAGTATCGCGAGAGTCTATTAGCCCCACCGCAGGTGGCGCAGGTGGTGCCACACTTCGGATGTGTGAACCCAAAGTCACGCGTCAGCCTATTAGCCCACCGCAGGTGTTTTTCTTGTAAAATACCCTTGCGGGTGGGCGCAAACCGGGCAGAATGCGGGCGGTTCTTTCCCCGTGACCACATAGCCGCAGTTCAGGCAAATCCATTTGGTGGCGGGGTCGTCGTCGGAAAACGCTTTGCCGGAGCGGATTTCATCCCGCGCCTTTTTATAGTTTTCCTCGTGTTGCTTTTCAATGGACGCCACCTTTTCAAACAGGGCGGCGATAACGGGAAAGTTTTCGGCACGCGCCTCCTCGGCAAACTGACTGTACATCGTTGCCCACTCAAAATGCTCACCGCCTGCCGCCGCGTCCAGATTTTTTCCGGTGTCTCCCCATCCTCCGAGATAGCGGAACCAGATTTCGGCGTGTTCCGCCTCGTTGCCCGCCGTCAGCTCAAACAGCTTTGCCACGTTGATATAGCCGTCGTTTTTCGCTTTTTTCTCAAACCATTTGTAGCGCAGATATGCCTGTGATTCGGCGGAAAGTGCCGTGTGCAGGTTCTGCTCGGTTTTGGTACCCGCCAATTCCGTGGGGGTGATTTCGTCCTTTTTTGTGTTTTGCATCCCGTGTCTCCTTTCGGCTGTTGCCGTGAGGAGTATTGCCGGATATGCGCCGTTTATTCAGTTCCGTCTCGTTTTGCGCGGTATTCACCGACCAAAAGGGCGCAGATGCCGATGTCACGGTACGCCCCCTTGACCAGCATGGATTCCCGCCGCACGCCCTCAAAGCTCATTCCCAGCTTTTCCATCACGCGGCGGGAGGCATCGTTGCCGATCATATATCTTGCCTCGATCCGGTGAAGCCCCAGTACGTCAAAGCCAAAGCGCAGAACCCGTTCCGCCGCCTCCGCCACCAGACCTTTTCCGCGATAGGCGGGGTTCAGCACATAGCCGATTTCCGCCGCATTGTGCGGGCAGTCGATTTTGGAAAACCCGCAGGTGCCGATCATATGTCCGTCCGCCTTGCTGACCATCGCCCACTCATAATGCTGCCCCAGGCGGTATCGCCCCGCGAGATATTCCAGATAAGAGCGCGTGTACTCGGGGGTGCGGTGCGGGTTCCAGAGCAGGTATCGCGTAACCTCCGGGTTTTTGGCATAAGCGTACATATCCTCGGTGTCACTCACGCGCATTGCGCGGAGAAACAGGCGTGCGGTTTCCAGCTCCGGCATTTTGGAGAAAATTCCATACAGATTTTCGGTGCGCATGCGGCTCCCCCCTTTTTTGATGCTTGCTCTATTATACAATCTTTTTTTCCGCCTTGCAAGAGAATTTTCCCAAACTGCCAAAATTCGCTTGTTTTGGGCGCGGGTTTTCGGTATAATAATAACAGTGAGAAAGAAAGGGGGGCGAGGGAATGGAACCGAATCTTCGCGAATGCCTGCACGATTGCCTTTTTCCGGTTCTTTTGGGTTCCGGCACGCTGAGCCACGCCTGCGTGCGCCGGTTTTGGCAGCAATATCGGGTAAACAGTACGGTGCTGACCGGAAAACGTGCACTGACTCTGCGCTTTTTGCCGAATGTAAAGCTGGTAAACGCCCCACCGAAGCTGGATGACGACCTCTTGCTCTGTATGCTGTATGATGCCGGCGAGGTCGGCTACGGGCGCATCCCGCTCCTGGTGCTGTGTGACGAGGCGTACCGCGGGTTTGTCGGGCGGAACCGTGCCGAGATTGAGCGGCGGTTTGTGTTCCGCGAGGCACGGGAGCTGTTCGGAAAAGAGGAGAGCTTTGAATATGAACCTTTTTGAACTGACGGCGGGGCTTCCGCTCTCGGCATTGCCGGGCAGGAATTCGTTCCGCGTGCCGCGGGAAATCACTTCAATCACCGCCGACCCGGCAAAGGCGCGGCGTGGAGCCCTGTTTGTTGCCACCCGCACGCCTTTGCTCTCGGGGCGGAATTGGATACATATTGCTTACGATAACGGATGCCGCGCTTTCCTTACCACACACGATCCCGCCCTGCCGGATGACGCGGCGGTGTTGCTTTCGGGTGAGCCGGAGAAAATGCTGTCCTTCATTGCCGCACGCTTTTACCGTTCCCCTTCGGCGGAAATGCGGGTTTACGGCTTTTGCGGAACGCTGGGAAAGACCACCGCAATCCTGATGGCGGAGGAAATCCTCTCCCGCAACGGCGTGCGTGCGGGAATTGTGACGCCGCAGGTGGCGCGCTTTGAAAAGTGCCTGATTCCGGGCGGCGATATTCTGCCGGACGGTGCCGAAACTCAGCACATATTGGGGTGTTTTCGGGATGCGGGGTGCAAAACCGTGTTGATGGAGTGCGGCGGTTATCAGTTTTTGCACCATTCCTTTGATGCCGTTGCCTTTGACGGCGTGGTGAGAACCCGATACGATGATGCGGATGTGGAGATCGGCGTATTTCGCACCGAGGAGGAATGCCGACGGGTGTTTACCCGGTTTCCGCCGGCAGGTGTTCCCGTGCTTTTTGATTTTGGAAACGGTGGGGGCGTAACGGTGCAGAACATTCGCCCGGATGCGGAAAACGGCAGACCCGGAAGGCGGTTTACCGTGGAGGCAGACGGTAGGAAATCGTCCGTTTTTCTACCCATTCCGGGGGATTTTGCCGTGGAGGATGCTATGGCGGCGGTAGCCGTCTGCCGTGCCGAGGGGCTTTCCTATGAGCAGATTTTCCGCGCGTTTCCGTCTCTTTCGCCTCCGGGTACGCTGGAATTGCTGGCGGCGCGTGAGGGCGGGTTGATTTTCCGGGACAGTGCCTACCGACCGCGCGATTTGTCAAGAGCATTGCTGGCACTGCGTTCCCTTACCGCACGGCAATTAAAGGTGCTGTTCGGCTCCGTCGGCAATCGGGCAGATTTCCGCCGTGCCGCACTTGCGAAAGCGGCAGGCAGTGCCGACGCGGTGTATCTGACCGCAGATGACTCCGGCTCCGAAAGTCCGGTAAGAATTTGCGCGGAGTTGGCAAAGGCTTTGCCCGCAGGCAAGGAATATCTGATTATTCCCGATCGGGCAAGTGCCATCCGCCGTGCGCTTGCCGACCTTTGCCCCGGTGACGTGCTGTTGCTGGCGGGCAAGGGGCTTTATTCCACCCAGCAGATAATGGGGCGAAGGTTGCCCTTTGACGAGCGGGAACAGGTGCTGACGGCAGGCGAACAGTTGATCTGGTAATGCCGGGCAAAGAAAAAAGCGTGCTAAGCACGCTTTTTTGCTGTTTGGGTTGACTTTTGGACTCCTTTTGTGTAAAATAGAAATAAATACAAATAAAAGGAGGGAACGGTTACGGCAAACGAAAAGAAGAAAATGCCCGACAGCACCGACGACACTCCTATGCAAAAGGGAAAACCGGATACATCCGCCAAAAAGCCCGCAAACGGTGTGAAAAAAAGCACCGATGAGGCAAAAAAAGCCGCAGGCGGGACGGGCAAAAATACGGAAATCGCGGAAAAGGATGCGAGCCCTGTGGAAAAGCACACCGGGACTGCAAAAAAGAGTGCCGGAACGGTGAAAAAGGAAGCGGACACCCCGGAGGCGGGTACGGCGGCAGGTGCGGTAAAAAAGCCGCGGGCGGCAAAAAAAACAGCCGAGAGTCCGGAAAAAACCGCGAAAAAATCTGCAAACTCCGCCAAAACGTCGGAAAAAGCGACGGAAAGCCCGGAAAACGCTTGGGAGAACCCGGCAAGCCCCACAGAAAACCATGCGGAATTCGGGGGAGAGCCTGCGGGCAACTCTGCGGGCAAAAATGCAGATAAAATTGCAGACAAAAATGCAGGTAAGGCTGCGGACAAAACTGCGGGCAACTCCGCGGACAAAACTGCGGGCAACTCCGCGGAAGGCACGGGGGGAGCCTTTCCTCCCGTTCTGTGGGAAAACACCGTCCCGGAGGAGCAAAACGCACACCGTATGCCGGGATATACCCGAAATTCATCCCTGCCGGTTTCCTCGGGTTCGGGTTCTCCCGTTCCTTCCGGCACGCGTGAGGTGGGGCGGGCATCCGTCCCGGTGGATTTCCCGGAGGGGCTGACCAAAAAGGGCGTGGCGCGCCGCGTGCTGGTGTTGCTTCTGATGGTGGCGGTGCTGGTGGCGGCGATGGCTGTTTTCTTTTTCCGCCCGGCGGAATATACCGAAAAAATCGGCTCGGTGGTGTGCTGGTATAACGAGGCGGAAAACAATTCCGCCGTGATTGCGGACGGCAAAAACATCGGCACGGTTCCGGGTCGGGTAACGGCAAAGGAAACCGACGGACGGGGCTACACCGCACTTCTGCTGACCGACAACGGCACGCTGTGGCTGGTGCGCGGCGGGAAATTGCGTACCGTGAGCGGGGATGTGACCCGCGCGGTTCTCTCTGCCGGGGGCAGTGCGCTGGCATTCCGCACGGGTACGGGCGCGCTTTACCGTTCCGGCACCGGGAAAAAGGATACCCCCGCGCTGGTGTCAAACGAGGTGGCGGACGAGCCGTTTTGTCTGTCTCCCGACGGAAAGGAACTGCTGTATACCTCCGGGCTTGGCGGCACGCTTCGCGCAGAGCTGTTTTCCGCGCGCGGAAGTGCGCCGTATCTGACGGATACGGGCAATTATCGCCCGGTAGCGATTGCCGATAAATGCCGGTACATTTATTTCCGCGATTCCGATAATATCCTTTACATTTACACTGCCGATACCGCACGGATGACCAATTGCGGCGGCTTTACCGAGGGGACGCTGGTTTTCAACCGTGACTTCTCGGAGGTGTTTTTTGCAAACGGGGAATCCTGCCGCTTTTACAAAAAGGGTTCCTCTCTGACCCTGACCGGGCTTTCCGCCGGTGAAGTGCTTACGCTGTTGTCCAATCGCCGCGCGGCAAAGCGGGAAACCGTGGGCGGGGAGCAGGTTTTACAGAAAAGTCTGCTTGGGTGCTATTACAATTATGCCGCCACGGGCGGAAGTATTCTCGTGTATCTGCGCGCACAAAAGGGCGCGGTGGCAATGGACACGATTCACTTTTTTGACAACGGAACCGCCACGGTGACCGACAAATACGTGTTTTTCCTCAGCACGGATCAGACCGCAACCGACCGCCGCACCAACCTGTATGCGGTGAAAAACGGCAAAACCGAGTTTACCCGGCTGATGGCGGACGTGGCGGAATACTGCACCAACGTGGACGGTAGCCGCATTCTTTACGGGGATGTACACGGTCCGCTCCGCGCGATGCGGATGGGTTCCTCTCCCACACAGCTCGCGGACGGATTTCTTTCCGGCACGCTGTGCGTGACGTTGGACGACGTGTTTTATTACCGCACCGGGGACGGTGCGCTGTATCGCAGTGAAAACGGCGAAATGCCGGAAAAGGTGGCAGACGGTGTGCGTTTTGCCGCAACCGACGCGCACACGGCGTTTTTCCTGCGGGAGAACGGCGCGGAATATGAGCTGTTTTCCAACTACCGCGGGCGGCGCAAAAACAACAGGGTAGCGGCACTGCCCTCGCTCCCCTCCGATGACGGAGAACCTGCCGCAGAGTAAAATAAAACAAAGCGAAGAAAATACCAATTTATTATGGAGGACAAAACAATGTTCAAACGGATTCTGACGGGTGCCCTGGCACTGCTTCTTCTTGCCGCGGTACTGCTGGCGGTGGTTTCCTGCGGGGCGGACAACACGCCCACCATCGGGGAAAACGGCAACTGGTTTATCGGGGGCAAGGATACCGGGATTTCGGCGGTCGGTAAAAACGGTGCCGACGGCAAAGACGGCGTCAACGGCAAGGACGGTGTCAACGGCAAAGACGGCGTCAACGGCAAGGACGGCACCGACGGCAAAGACGGTATCAACGGCAAAGACGGTTCGATTGTGACTATCGGAGAGGACGGCTATTGGTACATTGATGGGGTCAATACCGGGATTCTTGCCGCGGGCGGCAAGGACACGGTAAAGGTTTTGCCCACTCCGTATATTGACGTGGATTTTTACGCGGACGGCACGCTGATTGACCGGATGGGGCACGCCACCTGCGCCATTCAGAACCCCGAGAAGGGCAAGGTGGAAAACAGCGAGGTACACTTTGGCGGCAGAAGCTATATTCTCCCGCATTTCCGCGTGCGTGCAAAGTACGGCACGGCAACCGTAAAGTATAACAACCTTACCAATGCCCAGCTGTATGCTCTGCTTCAGGGCGGGTTTACGATGGAGGCATTGGTGGTCAATTACAATGCCCCGGCTTCAAATGAGCAAACGATGATTTCCTCCGCGCAGGGCGGCGGCTATAACTTTACACGTCACGACGGAAAGTATAAATTCTCCGCTTATGTGGACGAAAAGTATTGCTCCGCCGTGTTGGATGCCATCTATGACAACGTCAATCTTTCTCACCTTGTCGGCGTTTATGACCCCGGCACACAGACCACCGTGCTTTACGTCAACGGACAGGAGGTCGGGAAAGCGGACGCCAAGGGCATTTTCGGGCTTGGCATAGAGAAAGCCTGGGCAACGATTGTGCTTGGCGGAGATGTGAACAAAAACGGGGACCCCGTTGACCTGCTGGCGGATAATCTTGCCATTGCCGATTTCAAGCTGTTTACCACCACGGTCAGCGGGGAGGAAGTGACGGCGATGTATGACAAAGCCGCCGCCGGGATTACGGGCGAGAACCCGGGATACCGCATTGTTTACGGCGAGCGGCAGACCGCGCAGGACGGCGCGATTTTCGCCAGTGTGGCAGAGAGCTTTTCCGCCGACCTGTATGAGGCAACCACCGGGCTGGTTGCCGCCCCCACCGTGATGCAGTTTGCTGATGCGGCAATGCTGACGGGTGACCTTTCCGGCAAGCGTGCCAATACCGTGATTTTCGGTGTTACGGAAAAGGGCGGCGCACTGTACGCCACCGACCGGGCGGGCGCAGAGCTTGGCACGCTGTATGATGCGGTGAAAACAATCGCGGGCAGATGTATCCCCGCGTTTTACCTCACCGACGCGGCGTTGTGTGATACAATGATTGCATTTCTCTGTGAAAACCGGATTGCGGATTGCTTTGTCGTTTCCAAAGAGAAAGCTATCCTCAAAACCGTGTGTGACGCAACCTGGGCGCGCCCCGTGGTTGATCTTACCGGTGCGGAGTTCACCCCGGACAGCGCGATGATTACCGCCTCCGCCGTGGGTGCCAAGACCGTTCTGACCGACGCCGCCGCGCTGACGGCACAGAACGTGCTGGCGATGCAGGCGCGCTCACTGACCGTAATCGGGGTTCTCCCCGCGGGTGACCGTACGGCAACCGTACATAACACCGTTTTCAAGGGCGTGAACGGACTGCTGACCGACAATTTCCATACCGTATACGGGTATTATGAAACCATCACCGAAAAAACGCTTTCCCGCGCTCCCCTGATTGTGGGACACAGAGGCGACAACGAAAACTGCCCGGACAATCAGCTCCGCTCCTTTATCTCGGCGGCAAAATCGGGTGCTACCTCCATTGAACTGGACGTGTATATGACCTCGGACGGGCATCTGGTAATCAATCACGATACCAAAACCACCGGCTTTGATCAGGTGCTGGACTGCACCAAATCCACCCGCGCACAATTGGAGGCTCTGACCTACACGGGCAACCACGCCGAGGAGGGCGATAGGATTACGTTCTTTGACAAGGTGCTGGAATATTTCTCTCAAAAAGACACCCATATCGTGCTGACGGTGGAGATTAAAGACGCACGCAACAAAGTGGTGGATAAAGTGGTGGAAATGGTTCGCGCTGCCGGAATGGAGGGCAGAGTGCAGTTGATTTGTATGAATCACAGCATTGTGCGCTATGCGTATCAGACCTATGGCGTTTCGGTGCAGATGAACCGTTCCTATCTTGCCGAGCGGGGTGCCAATTCCGACCTTTATCTTGCCGCTGCGTGTATGGAATGTGCAAGCCTGAAATCTGCCTTCTTCACCACCTGGACCATTGCGGATAAAGCTTTTGCCGACAAATTGCGCCATCGCGGCATCAAGTACTCTCCCTGGACCTCCACGGGCAAGGACAGAACGCTGGACGGCATCTCGCTGGAATTCCCCGAGTTTACCACCAATAACCCACACGTGCCGGATAAGCTGGTGCGCCGTTTGCGCGCCGAAATGAGCGAGGACGGCACGGTAAAGGTGATTGCCGTGTCCTATGACGGCACCGAAACCGACGTAACCGCGAGTGCCGTTTTCAAGGCACTTTCCGGCAGTGTGACCTTTGAGGGCGGCAAGGTGAGCGGGAGCGGCAGCTTCACGTTCTCTTACCGGCAGTCCTTTACGTTTGACAAGACCAAGTCCTACACCTACGACGTGTATTCCTTTGTGCTGACAAAATAAAAATGTGAAATCTAACGAAAAGCGAGGATTTTCCGGAAGATGACACGGAAAAAAAGATTGCTTGCGGTACTTTTGCTTTGCCTGTTGCTTGCGGCGGCGGTGATGCTGACCTCCTGCAAGGAATCAGCCGACCCGCAGAAGCCGCCGCAGAATACGGAATCCCCCGAGCAACCGGGCGAAAACCCGGAGCAGCCCGGTGAGAACCCGGAGCAACCGGGCGAGAACCCGGAGCAACCCGGTGAGAACCCGGAGCAACCCGGTGAGAACCCCGAGCAACCGGGCGAAAACCCGGAGCAACCGGGCGAGAACCCGGAGCAACCGGGCGAAAACCCCGAGCAACCGGGTGAGAACCCCGAGCAACCGGGCGAAAACCCCGAGCAACCCGGCGAAAACCCCGACCCGCACAAACACGATTTTGGCAGTTGGACAGAAGTCAGGGCGGCGGATTGCACCGAGGACGGATTACGGGAGCGCAGTTGTGCTTGCGGGGCAAAGGAAACCGAAAAAATCCCCGCGTCGGGGCATCGGGAGGTCACCGACGCCGAGGTGAAACCTACCTGCGAGGAACCCGGACTGACCGCCGGGACGCATTGCTCGGAGTGCGGTAAAGTACTGACGGCACAGGAAATCGTGAGCGCGTTGGGGCATCGGGAGGTCACCGACGCCGAGGTGAAACCCACCTGCGAGAAACCCGGACTGACCGCCGGGACGCATTGCTCAGAGTGCGGAAAGGTACTGACGGCACAGGAAATCGTGAGCGCGTTGGGGCATCGGGAGGTCACCGACGCCGAGGTGAAACCCACCTGCGTGAAAACCGGGCTGACCGCCGGGACGCATTGCTCGGAGTGCGGCAAGGTGCTGACGGCACAGGAAATCGTGAGCGCGTTGGGGCATCGGGAGGTCACCGACGCCGAGGTGAAACCCACCTGCGTGAA
>CAKSPL010000034.1 GCA_934481325.1 uncultured Eubacteriales bacterium
TGCAAAGAGGCTTTTTCCTGTCGGAATAAAGCGGTTTGCGCCTCTTTTTGCCGAAGCTATTGACAGCACGGAAAAAATGGTAAACTTAATAAAAAGATTTCAGAAGCAAAAGGGGATAAAAAATGAAAAGAAGCCTTAAGACAGCGATTTCACTGTTCCTTTTCTTAGGATAAATGTTCTCTCTTTTTTGATGCCGTTTCGAGGGGTGATTTCCCGTTTGCAGTGAGAAAAATTATAATAAAAACAGGAAATCGAAAGGAGTTTTCAATGAAATATCAAGATTGGTTAGATGTATGCGAATCACAGTTCGGGGTGTTATAATAATGCATACAATTTCTTCGCGGTTTGCGGAACTCACCTATCTATTTACAAATTTATGAATATGATGTATAATGTTCTTGATTGACAGTAACGAATTTTGAACAGACCGCTTCTTAAGGGATTCAATCAAGTGCTTTTTTGCTCATTCCTGCTTCAACAAGCGCACTTCTTGCAAAATTTGTTACAGCCGCGGCGCGATTTTTCTGTAACCGATGAATCGGCTTTGTGTCCTGCTACCATCGGGGGTCGGAACGAATGCCGCTTCGTATTTGTTTACAAAATTCGCTGTCGTAACAGCAAGGAGCGGAAAACAGAAAGGAGATTTTATGAGAGAAACTACGATTCACGGAGTGGATGATGATTTCAAATATAGCTTTGGTTGCGATGTGGGAATTTTATGCGCTGCCATAGATACCGCGCGGAGGGTCGGATATGCCGACGAAGAATGCGATGTTCTCACCCATATATGTATCATAGATGGCAAAACCCTGATTTCTTTCATTTGCACCAATGCCCCGGAGCATCAGAAAATCATTGAAAAAATCAAAGAGGAAAACAGATATAAGCTGATTGCGTGGGATTGGTAAATTTGTTGCCATTATGGTAATGCAATAGCCGTACCAACATCTTTTGAACAGCATATCAGGCGAATTTGCACGAAGTGAGATATATGCGGAATAAATTTTGACACACCGGGTTCTGCGCCGTAAAAGCACGCCGGGCAACCGAGGGGGCGTGCGGCGGTTTTTGCCTGAAAATATCCGGGATGCAACCTGCACAGCAACCTATGGTTGACACATTTCCAGCCCGGCTTGGTGGCACGCAACCGCCGGAAATGGTAGAATGACACCATCAGGTTACAGGAGGAACAGAGGATGACGTTAGCAGACAAAATTACGGAAGAAAGAAAAAAGCTCGGGCTGTCGCAGGAGGAGCTTGCCGAAAAGCTCCTTGTGTCGCGCCAGGCGGTTTCCAAATGGGAAAGCGCGCAGTCCACGCCCGATTTGCAGAAAATTATTGCGATGTCGGAATTGTTTTCGGTCAGCACGGATTACCTGCTCAAGGAGGATGCGGTGTCGGAGGTGGGGACTGCCGACAGAACCGCCCCCGGGCAAGCGGCGCGTTTTGTATCAATGGAAGAAGCACACGCATTTTTGAGAACGGTAAAGGAGCAAAGCGGGATTGTTGCGTTTGGAGTGTTGCTTTGCATCCTTTGTCCGGTTTTGCTGATTTTTCTCAGCGGGCTTGCCGGGGCGAATATCGGCGGTATTACCGAGGCGGTTGCCCTTGCGGTCGGGTTGGCGGTCATCTTTGTTTTGATTGCCGTTGCGGTTTTCCTTTTCATCGGATACGGCAGTAAGACCGAGCGGTTTGACTATCTGCAAAAAGAAGCCTTTGAAACGGCTTTTGGCGTGCGCGAAATGGTCAAAGAAAAAAAGAACGCCTTTGCGCCGACGTACACGAGGTATTTGTCCCTCGGGGTGGTGCTTTGCGTGTTATCGCCGCTTCCGCTGATCATCGCCGCTTCCCTGAACGAAGCGGACGTGATTGTGGTGTCTATGACGGCATTGCTTCTTTGCATCGTTGCCGTCGGCGTTTGGCTGATTGTGCGGGTTGCGATGATTCAGTCGGGCTATGAAATCCTTTTGCAGGAGGGCGACTATCGGAAAGCCGAAAAGAAAAACCGCAACGCTTGCGGCGTGGCAAGCGGCGGGTACTGGTGTGTGGTAACGGCAGGCTATCTGGTGTGGAGCTTTCTGAAAAACGCTTGGGGGGACACCTGGATTGTATGGCCCGTTGCGGGCGTATTGTTTGCGCCGTTTATGATGATCGTTCGGCTGATTTGCGCGGGAAAGGAACGAAATTCCCGCTGAACCGCAGACCGCCAAAGCGGGCGGCGCGCCTGTTTCAAAAAAGCACCTGCAATGGCAGGTGCTTTTTTTGCGGATTGCCCGCAAGGCACCGCCCGGCGGCTTTCCGCGCGGGCGCACATTTCTCGGTTTTCAAACGCAAAAAAGACCGCAGAGGAAACTCTGCGGTCTTTTACTGTTTGGCGCAGACGTGCGCGGATGGGCGGCGGGGGTGCGCCGAGTAGATCTGCCGCCGGGCAGGTCGCGCCGGGTGGGGGCGTTCGGGGAATGCCGCCGGGTGGGTTGCATCGGTCGGTTTACCCCGGTCAGTGCGCCGCCGGTCAATGATTCGGTCAGTGTGCCGCCGGTCAATGATTCGGTCAGTGCGCCGCCGGCAGGCGTTCGGTTTTTGCGGCGCGGCTCCTCCAGAAAAGAAAGAACAGCACCCCGCAGAGTGCGGAAAAACAGTCGGTAATCGGTTGGCAGGCAACAATGCCGTACATCGGATAAACCGCGTTGAGCAGAAACATCAGCGGGATATCAATTAGCCCTTTGCGGATCATCGAAAGCAAAAACGCGCGCAATTTCGCCCCCGCCGCCTGGAAAAACGACACCAGCATATAGGTCACGGCGGCAAAGGGAACCGCCATACAGTGCAAGCGCAAAAATCCCGTGCCGAAGGCGCACACGTCCGCATTGCCGCCGGCAAACACGCCTACCAGCCATGGGGCGGTCAGCTCCACCACCGCCAGCACGGCAAGCCTCACGCCCACGCAATAGCACATTGCCACGGCGAGCGACTTCTGCATTTTCTCGCGATTCCGCGCGCCCCGATGGTAGGCAATCAGCGGTGCCGCCCCCTGCGAAATGCCGGTAATCAGTCCAAAGGGAATGGCGTCTATTTTTTTGGTGATGCCGATGGCTGCCTCCGCCTCCGCCCCGTAGCCGATCATCAGGGAATTGAGCGCAAGGTTGGAGACGGCGGAAAGCATTGTCTGGAGGGCGGAGGGAAGCCCCGTAAACAGGACGTCCGCTCCCGTCTGCCTTGCCGCGCGCCAAAGGCGCGGGGCAAAGGAAAGCACGCTTTCCCGGCGGTTTCGGATGCACAGCACCGCGAAATAAAGGGAGGTGGCAAGGTTAGAAAGAAAGGTGGCGATTGCCGCCCCGCGGATTCCCCATCCCAGCCCGAACGGGAGAACGAAAAAGGGATCCAGCACCATATTCAGAACCCCGCCGAGCGAGAGCCCCAATCCCGCGTGAAAGGATCGCCCCTCCCCGCGCAGCATTCCCGCCACAATCATATTGAGCACCGCGGGCAATCCCCCCAACACCACTACCCAAAAAAGATAGGTGCCGGCGGGGTCGTTCAGCTCTTTGGTGGAGCCGAGCAGGCGGAGAAACGGCTCCCGGAAAAGGAACACCGCAAGGGAGAGCAAACAGACAACAAGCCCCCCGCACCAAAAGGCAAAACGGGAGGCATTGCGGGCGCGCCCGGAGTCTTTGGCACCGAGTGCTTTGGAAATACAGTTTCCGGCACCGATTCCGAACAGGTTGCCGAGCGCGGTCAGTGCCAGCTGTGTGGGAAATACGATGGAAAGTGCCGCCAATTGGGTGTGATCCCCGGTTTTGCCCACAAAAAAGGTGTCGGCTAAGTTGTAAACCGTGGTAATCAGCTGGCTGACCACCGTGGGCAGAGCCAGCCGCCATACGGCGGAGCCGATGCGGTCGCTTTCAAAAAGCTCGGTTTTTCCGGGTTGGTTGAAGGTGTGTGACATTACGGTAAACGCTGCCTTGTCTGCGAAAAGTTGCCGATGGTTTCGTCCACGGTTTCCACAAAGGCAAAGGTGTCGGGATATTTTTTGAGGATGTTTTCAAAATCCACCAGCTGGTGCTTGTTGACGATACAAATCATCACGTCGCGCTCCTGGTGTGTGTAACAGCCGTAGCCCACAATGCGGGTAGCGGAGTGGTGCAGGTGTTCGAGAATGTCCCGCTCCACTTCCTCGGCGTGGTTGGTGATGATGATGAATTTGCGTGCCTGCTTGTGCCCGCGCAGAATCAGACTGCCCGTAAAGCTGGAAATAAAGGAATACAGGAGACACAGGCACACGGGTTTGAGGTTGTAGATCATCTCCCCGGTTACGGGGTCGGGTGTGGCGTATACGAAATAGCTGGTTGTTGCCACAACCACGTTGATGGCAAAGGTGACCCAGAAAAAGCTGAGCATCGGGCGCGCCTGGGAAACGTACCGGGAAACGACATCCGTGCCGCCTGTGGAGCCGTTCATCCGGAAAGTGGTGCCGTAGCAGAAGCCGCTGATTAACCCCGCAATCAGCACGGGATAAATGGTGTCCACCCCGCCGGCGTTGTATTGGAACTGTTCCAGCCCCAGCTTTTCAAACAGGAGATAGGAACCGGAATATGCCACGCAGAAGAGCATCGTTTTGCAGGCAAAATTGCGGTTGATGGCGAAAAACGCAAACACGCAAAGCGGCAGGTTGATGAGAAAGTACATATACGCAACGCTGAAGCCCGCTTTGTACTGAATCATAATGGCGATGCCACTGAGTCCGGAGGGAGCAAAGCTGTTCGGCACCACAAACAAAACATAGCTCAGCGCAAACAGAATGCCGAGCATAAAAATATAGATGTACGGCAACCCGGCTTTGCCGAGTGACAAAAGCTTTTTTTTGCCCATAGGGTATCCTTTCGAGAGCGGCAGTGCCGCGGCTTGGCGGGGGGAACCCGCATCAGCCATTATATCACGCGAAATTCGACAAGTCAACAGGGTTGTGAAATTTCCTTGATTTTTTGCAAAGGTTTTTTGCGGGGGCTTTTTCGGGGAATTTTTCGGGGGGTCAAGGAAACGCGCAAGCCTTCCGGCGGGATTTTTACGGGAAATTTCCGCGGGGGATTTCTCCGGGGACGGCGCGTGGTTTTGCGCGGGCGGCACGGGCGCAAATTTTGCGTGCGAGGTGCCGGGTTTTGCCGGATTCCGCGCGGGGCGCGGGAGTTGTGCGGCGGCGGGTCGCCCGCCGGGCGGCTTTTACCCGCTAAACGCGCTCCGTGTCAAACCACAGTGCGCGGAATCGCCCGGCGATTTCGCGGTCCTCGTGCCAGTGGCCGAAAAACCAGCGGCGAAAGCGCACCTCGTGCATCACCCAGTCCAAAAATCCGGTCAATTCCGCGTCGTGGCGGTCGGGGATAAATCCCATCATCCGGATGATTTCCCGCGGGGCGGTATGGGTGACGATATAGTCCACCTCAAAGCCCGCCTCGGCGAGATTCTGCGTTGCGTTGCGGTATTCGCCGTTTGAGGGCAATTCCTCCTCCCAATAGGAGCGACCGAGCGTGCGCACGATGCGATCGGTGCTGTAAGCCCCGCCCATCACGAAAAACCGCTTGCCCTCCAGCCGGAAAATCTCTCCGCGCATCAGGTGCCGCACGTTGCGGCGGATTCGGTGAACCGCCCCTTCGTTCCAGATTTCCTTCGGATAGGAAAACAGGGCGGGAAAGTTTTCGTGATTGCCGTCACAAAAGCAGATGTCAAAGGGCTTTTGCTCCGCAAGATCCAGAATCGCGTTTTCCTGTGCGTTATCGGCAAACAGATAGCCGAAATCCCCGCACACCATCAGCGTGTCCCCCTCCCGGAGAGGCTGACCCTCCGGGGTGGTGAGAAAACGGTCCAGCCGTGCAGGCTCTCCGTGGGTGTCACCGGTGAGATAGATCATATCGGGGTCCTTTCTTTCCGGTTTCGCGGTCAGGTGTTGATGTATCCGCGATCGACGTCGCCGTCGATTTCGCGAATCCAGCAGTTTTTCGGGTTATGTTCCTCGTGATACCATTCCGGCGAGTAATGGAACCACCGCAGGAGGAAGGTGCGAAGGGTCGTTCCGTGGGTAAAGACGAACAGCGTGTCAATCCCGTGCTTTTCCAGATCGCGATGAATGGTGCCGAGGAACTGATGCACGCGGATTGCCACGTCAAACGGGCTTTCCCCCAGAGGGAGCCTTGCGTAAAATTTGCCGTAGTTGCTCCGCTGGCGCACGTATTCCGCGTATTCCGTGGGATAGAGCCTGCCCCAATCCTCCTCCGGCACGGCGTCAAACAGCCCGAACTGCTGTTCGGTCAGGGTGATGTCCTCCCGGATGTCGTCGATTTTCAGAAAGCGGTTGAACTCGTCACAGGTCTGTCTTGTGCGCTGATAGGGACTGCGCCAAATGCGCGCGTGCGTGAGATCCACGCCGTGTGTGCGGCAGTATTCCGCAAGGAATTTGCCGTTTTCCCGCGCCTGCTCCTTGCCCTTTTCGGTCAGCTCCACCAGGTGGTCGGGCAGGCGTTTGACGTAGTTTTCTCCGGAATTGGATTTGGATTCTCCGTGTCGGATGAGAAAAATATGCATTTCAGGTCCTCTTTTTCCCGCTCCCGGCGGAATTATTTTTTGGCAGAGCCGGACAGGATGGCGTCGATTTCCTGCCCGGACAGGTGATTTTTGCGCAACAGCACCTCCACCAGCGCGTCAATGGCGGGGCGGTTTTCGGAAATCAGGCGGATTGCCTCCCGCATTTCGGCATCGAGAATGCGGTTGACCGCCGCGCGTACCTTATCCGCCATCGCACTCTCGTCCCGGTCGATGACGGCAAGCCCCAGCGTTTCGTCCATCCCGAAGGCACAGACCATCCGCCGCGCCGTGGAGGTGGCGGAGGAAAGGTCGCCCGAGGCACCGGTGGAGATGCCGTCCTCCTCACCGTAATACACGATTTCGGCGGCGCGCCCGCCAAGGGCGGTGCGGATGTTTGCCAACAGCTCCTTTTTGGTGTACAGTTGCTTGTTCTCCCGGTCGGCGTGCTGCATATAGCCGCCGTGGTCGGCTCTTGCCACCACCGTGAGGTACGACGGCGTTTCGCCCCCCAGCCGGCAAAGGAAGGCATGCCCCGCCTCGTGCCGCGCCACGCGTTCCAGCCGGGCAACGTCCCAGCTGGTGCGCTCCCCGCTGTTGAAAGTTTCAAACGCCTCGTCCAACACCTCGTCCACCACCTCCGTGGAGCCGGCGCGGATGCAGGAGCGGATGGACAGCTCCAACACCGATTCCAGCTCCGCAAGGCTCATCCCGGTGGCACGTATCGCAAGGTTTTCCAGCTTTTCGCCGCTGAGGGAAAAGGGAGCCTTGGCGGTTTTCATTTTCAGGTATTTCAGTCTCGCGTCACGGTCGGGCAGGTCGATGTAAATGCGGCGGTCAAAGCGGCGCATCAGGGCAGGGTCCAGACTTTTGCTCCCGCCCGGCTCCACGTCAAAGTTGGTTGCCGCCAGCACGAAAACAGGCTTGTCGGTTTTGCTGACAAAGCCGTCCATTTCGGTTAAAAGCGCGGTCAGGGTTTCCTCGCTTGCCGCCGCCCGCTCCCCGCCGCGCCGCTCGGAGGCGATGGCGTCAATCTCGTCGATAAAGAGGATAGAGGGCGCGTATTTGCGCGCCGCGCGGAACAGGGCGTGTACCGCCTCGGGCCCCTCGCCCACGTATTTTTTGAGGAACTGATTGCCCTCGGCGTGGAAAAACGCCACGTCGGATTCGCCCGCCATTGCTTTGGCAAGCATCGTTTTGCCCGTGCCGGGAGGGCCGTAAAGCAGAACACCGCGCGGGGGCTTGACCCCGGTTGCGGCAAACCGTTTCGGGTTTTTCAGGTAATCGACGAAGTAGCGAAGCTCCTCCTTGGCACCCTCGGCACCGATGACCGCGTCAAAGCGCACGGTGGGCTTTTCGGAGCCGCTGACCATCCCGCGGGCATCCTCCGCCTCCACCGCGCGGGACATCCGGAAGTCAAACAGGCGGATGTCGGCAAGCGTTCCGTCCGCCGATACGGTCTGCGCGGTGCCGAAGGACACCAGCCGATTGGATTTGGCAAGCTGTGTCATACTGTTCTGCTGGTGCAGTCCGAGCAGAATTTCCCGCAGCTTTTCGCCAAAGCACGCCTCTCCGTCCAGCTCCACGGTGTCACACACGCCCTGCCGCATAAAGGAGACGCGCTCCTCGGGGGAGAAGCGGAAATCCGCGGTTTCCAACAGGTACACCGGCAGGCTCCGCCGCCCGCCGAGCAGGTCGCGCAGGAAATCCCGCGCGGCGGAATCCACGTCCTCGATGTTGAGGTAATTCTGCGGGGTCTTGTCCGCGGGGGAAAGATCCAGCAGGACGGCGGAAATCTCGTTCTTTTCCATCAGCGCGGTTGCCGTTTCCCGGTCATTGGCGGAAAGCACCCGGCAACCGATCGCGCGTGCGCGGCATCGCTCTGCCACCTCGGGGGAGGCAAATACCAGCACGGTGCTTTCCCCGGCGGGGGCAAACAGGGCTTTGATTTCTCCGTCGGCGGTTCCGGTAAGGTCTACGCCGATGTGAATGGAGGAAAGCCCGCCCACGTTCAGGTTGTTTTTGTCGGACGCCATCAGGCGGAACAGCTCAAACAGCTCGTCGTCAAAAAACGATTCCGCGCGACTGCGAATCATTCTGGCGTCGGCTCCGCCGCCCTGTGCAAACAGCAGGGCGGTATACACGTCCTCGTCAATCTCCACGCCGATGCCGATTTCCTTTTCAAAATTGGCGGCGTGGCGCAATACCTCGCGCCGGGCGATGTTCCGGAGTCCCCTTGCCGTGATGTGGTTGAACATTACCACGTTGCCCGAGGCAAAGCGGGAGCAGATTGCCCCCGGGAAATAGGGGGTGCCGGTGGCGGGATTGATATCGTTGTTCAGCGCACGCAGAATCACCTTGCGCGAGAGCAGGGAAAGATTGCCTGCCTCCGGGTCCTCGTAGAGCTGCTTGCCCGCGTTGGTGGTGAAAATGATGATGGCATCGGTAAACGGCACCTCGGTGTCGGTGAAATTGTCACGCAGTCTGCCTGCGTCCAGCATCTGCAGAAACAGGTGAATCACGTTGATGTGCGCCTTTTCGATTTCATCAAACAACAGCACACACTGCGGGTGTGCCTCCACAAAGCCGGTCACATTGCCCGCCTTGCCGTTTTTGTAAACCTGATCCGAGCCGCAAAACTCGATATTTGCCTCTTTGTCGGCATATTCGCTCATATCAAAGCGCATAAAGGGCAGATCCAGCACCTTTGCCGCCTGCTCGGCAAGAAAGGTCTTGCCCACGCCGGGAGGGCCCGCAAACAGAAAGGTTGCGCGCGGGCGGGAACGCTTTTTGTCGGTCAGGGAGAGCAATTCCGCCTGAAAATACCCGGTGGTGAACACGCTTACGGCGTTGTCCTGCCCGAATACCGTGTCAAGCAGGCTTTCCTGAATCTCCCGTACCCGTGCGGTCAGCCTTGCAATGCGCTCCTTTGGCGGGAGGGCTTTTTCGGCGGCTTTCGCCTCCACCGAAGCAAAGATGCTGTCCAAGAAGC
>CAKSPL010000035.1 GCA_934481325.1 uncultured Eubacteriales bacterium
AAGAACTCTATGGCGAGGATGGCAACGGCGGCAAATTCGGCGAGATCAGCACGAAGATCGGTAATCTGAACAATGAGATTGCGAAATGCGCAACCAAAGCCGATCTCAAGGCTCTTACTGACCGCGTAGCTGCTCTGGAGACTTGGAAAAACTCGTTCACGGATAAGAAATATCTGAACGATTACATCGATTTCACCGCGAAACTGAAAGACAATTCTTATCAGTACAGCGCAAAGAACTTCTGGGATACTGCCAATGCGGTTGCCGAAGGTCCTTACGATGATGAAGAAATCAAAGAGTTCAACAAGAAGATTGATACCATTGCTCTCTTCCTGGCAAGAGCCGTTACGGAAGAAGATGCAAAATGGTGCTTTGACCAGCTGGCTGCCGCTAAGGAAGCTCTGAGAACACTGGATCAGACTCTGCTTGAAAAACTGGATAACTTCGAAGTTATCGCCAACAACCAGGCAACCAAGGACGCGTATGCGAAAATCGTGGATGCCTACAATCGCCTCTACGAGAAAGATCCTGCTACCGCTGCTACGATGACCCGCTACCAGCTGATCACGGAAGCGTATATGAACTTCTTCGGTGCTGACGGTACAGCCGGTGCTGTGGGTGCCGGTGCGGCCATCATTACCGCAACCGCGGGCCTGAGAAATTCGACGATTGTGCTGGGTGTGTCTGACCCGGATGTGGCGACTGCACTTACCAACTATCAGAATTTCTTTAACGCATATTTTTCCAATAATGATTGGAACGATCTCTACGGTGTGGTTGATGAAAATGGCAATGCTGTGAAAGCAGATCCCGAAGCCGTTGCTGCATCCCTCGCAAACGGCAAGGAAATCAAAGGCTATGCCAAGAGAATTGAGCTGCTGACCGCTGCAAAGACTTATGCCGATGCACAGCTGCTCACCGAGAAGTTCAACTGGAATGCTTACGGCGATGCCACCAACGAAAGACCTCTTTACACCAATACCGCAAACAAGGCTCTCTTGGACAAGGTGAATACTTGGGCGGCAGATGGTGCTTATAAGAGCAATGACGACTTTGGCACTTATACCGGTTGCCAGAACGACATTGAGCTTGAAAACATCAATGCAATCATTGGTGCCGAAAGATACGCGGATCTGAAAGACTCCGTGGATTATGTCGCAAAGATGCTGAAGGTTTACGAAGAGACTATCTTCGGCGAGCTTACCGGCGTGAAGGCTGGCATTGTTGACCCTGTGACCGGACTGCTTCTCCCGGATGTGGTGCTGAACAGCGAGAACAACACCACGATGACCGGCTTGAAGAACAACATTGCTTCTATGGATGCTGCTATTGATGCAATTGAGGCGGCATATGATAATCTCACGAGTGACAATAAGACCGCTATGGTCGATGCTAAGATGAGAGCCAACGTGGCTGCTTATCTGGATGCTTATAACAATGTAACTAACAAGATTAACGCAATCAAGGCTCAGTTCTACACCAATGGCGCGGCTGATACCACCAAGATGAGCTTCAGAGAGTACAACAAGATTGCTCAGTTCCGCACTGATATCGACGCGATCTGCGCAAATCTGAAAACGACTCTGAACACCGCCGGTGTTGCTACCGTAACCGTTACCGCCCCCGAGGCTGTTGATGTTGAGCTGAAAGAAGACGGAACCGAGATTGTAAAAGAAGGTTGCGTGCTTTACGAGCTGAACAAGGCTTATGCTGAGTACTCCAAGGATGCTTACGCTGCTTGGAAGAAGGCAAAAGAACTGCTTGATAAGATTGGCGACATTGAGAACCTGAAGCTCGATATGGGTCACGCTGTAAATGATACCTTTGAGGCAGTTTCCGATGCTGTGAACTATTATCAGTTGCTCTTCGATGACCAGATTATGCTGATGGCTGAGGATGGCACGATTGAAGAGAATGTGAACCTGAACCAGATTAAGGTGAAACTGGAACAGTACCTGATTAAGTATGATGCGATGGCTACGACCGCTACCACCGGTGCGGAAGATCTTGCCGCCGCTATCAATGCTGCAATCACCGCAATCAAAAACCTGGATGCCTCCAAGATGGATAACTACAAGCAGATTTCCGAGGCTCAGACTCTGATGAACAACTGGTTCAGCAACTTCTGCTCTGCTCCTGCAGGCGAGACCGATGCTGAAAAGGCTGCTTCTCTGAGAAAGATGATTCGTGAGGATCTGGTGAATGTTCCCACTTACGGTGTTGAAGGCGCGGTTTACAAGTTTGTGGATGCGGACCTGTACGACACGCTGGTTGCACAGTATGCTACCGCAGTGGGCACGAAGGCTAAGTGGGATGCCGCTATGGCGAACTGGAATACGGCTATGACCGCTGCCCAGACCACTAAGTTGCACACCGGTGACCTCCATCAGGCTGCACTGAAAGCTTGGGATGCTGTGAAGGCTCTGTACGCGACCGAACTGAGCGACACCTACAAGGGCTACGCTGCCGAGTACGACTCTTACAACACCTACAAGACGACCTACTACGATGTGTATCTCTCCAACTGCGCGAATGCAAAAGCAGAAGCTGATGCGATTAAGATCCTGATTATGGCTCTGCCTTCTATCAACGACCTGACTGATGTTACTTCCGTAACCGCTGCTGATCTTGAGAATAAGTTGAATGCAATTGACAATAGACTTACTCAGTTCAAGGTTGATTACTGCGATGGTGATTGCTTCTTCTGGCTACACGAGGGCGATGAGAACAACCTCAGCGGTACGAACAATACCGAGGAGGATGCTCAGGATTACATCCTGGTGCTGGAGAAGGTTCGCGCTCTGTACACTTACCTGACCGAGACTGCAGGCAAGGATGCAACACTGGTTGAGACCAACCGGAAGTCTTTGGTGACCGCTTTGGGTAAGATCAATGCGACTGCAAATGCTACCGAAGGTACTCACGATTTGTTGATCAGAAACGTGAAGTCTCAGATGAACGCTTATACGAAGGCTGTTAACCCCGACTATGTAGTTGGTTGATTGGTTAACCTGATCGAATAAGATTCCCCACCCCCTGCTGAAAGGCAGGGGGTGGTTTTCTTTTTTCCCCTATATCTCGGAACAGGGCGCGGCGTTCGGCGTTGACAATCGGCGCGCTCGCGTGCGGCTTAGTATCGGCGCGGGAGGTTTGGCGTGAGTAGTTTGGCAATCTGCGCGAACGGTTTGGTATCCGGCGCGCGCGGTTTGGCAATCGGCGGGGGAATCTTGGTGTCCGGATTTGGTGGCTTGACATCCCGCACGGGAACTTGGCGTTTGGTGCGTGCGGCTTTGCATCCGACGCACGAGGCTCGGTACCCGGCGCGTGCGGCGTTTGACTTTGTCGGATTTGCGCTTTGGCGCAATGCGGGCGGTTTTGTGGGGAGTTACAGACGGGAAAGAGCGCAAAACTTCTTTGCAAAAACGCGCGGGAATGCTTGACATTCCTGCGCGTTTATACTATACTATATGATGAATATAAATAACGCTTTTTGAGAAAGATGAGGAACGAATATGAGCAAATATTTTGGCACCGATGGCTTCCGGGGGGAGGCAAATGTAGGGCTGACCTCTGAGCACGCGTGGAAAATCGGGCGGTTTCTCGGTTGGTTTTACGGTAAGGATCACAAGGCTAAAATTGTGATCGGCAAGGATGCGCGTATCTCCTCTTATACACTGGAATACGCCCTGGCGGCAGGGCTGACCGCCTCCGGCGCGGATGCCTACATTCTCCACGTAACAACCACTCCCAGTGTTTCTTACGTGACGCGGTTTGACCATTTTGATTGCGGCATTATGATTTCCGCCAGCCATAACCCGTATTACGACAACGGCATCAAGCTCATCAACGCCAACGGCGAAAAAATGGAGGATGAAACCATTGACGCGTTGGAAAAATATCTGGACGAGGGGCAGGAGCTTCCCTTTGCCAGTGGTGAAAACGTTGGCATTGTGGTGGACTATGTAGCGGGCAGAAACCGTTACATCGGTTATCTTATTTCGCTTGCCACGGTTTCCTATCGCGGCAAACGCGTGGGGCTGGACTGCGCCAACGGTAGCTCCTATATGATTGCGCAAAATGTATTCAATGCGTTGGGGGCGGACACTTATATCATCAACAACCACCCGAACGGCACCAATATCAACCGCGAGGCAGGCTCTACGCATATCGAACACTTGCAGGAATATGTACGCCGCAATCACCTGGATGTGGGCTTTGCATTTGACGGAGATGCCGACCGCTGCATTGCCGTGGACGAAAAGGGCAATGTGGTGGACGGTGACGCGATTCTTTATGTGATGGGAAAATATCTGAAATCCCGCGGACAGTTGGATCACAATACGGTTGTGACCACGGTGATGTCCAATTTCGGGCTTTATAAGGCTTTGGAGCGGGAAGGCATTCAATACGAAAAAACCGCGGTTGGCGATAAATATGTGTATGAATGTATGGCGAAAAACGGCTTCCGCCTTGGCGGTGAGCAGTCCGGTCACATCATTTTCAGCAAATATGCCAACACCGGAGACGGGATTCTGACGGCGATTTCCATTATGGAGCTGCTTTGCTCCGGTGAGCGGACGCTTTCCGAGCTGACGGCGGGCTTCCGCCCGTATCCGCAGGTGCTTTTGAACGTGCGCGTGAAGGACAAAACGGGTGCTATGAGCGATGCGGCAGTACTGGCGGCCGTGGAGGAACAAAGCAAAATCCTTGGGGATAGCGGGCGGATGCTGGTGCGTGCCAGCGGAACCGAGCCTGTGGTGCGCGTGATGGCAGAGGCAGAAACCAAAGAACGGTGCCTTGCGTGTGTGAACACGGTGGTTGCCGTGATGAAAGAACGGGGGCTTTGCACAGAATGAAAACCGGAATGGAAATGACCGAACTTTTTGATTTTTCGCATACCGTAGCGGGGGATTTTTTGCAAAAGCTGACCTATCCGTACGAGGCGTTGCCGCTGATCGGGGAATGGATTCTGAAAATCGGTGCAGGGCTTGACGCGGCATTGTATGATCATCCTGCCGAGGATATCTGGATTGCAAAAAGCGCAAAAGTAGCTCCCACTGCGTCTATTACCGGCCCCTGCATTATAGGGGAGAATACCGAGGTGCGCCATTGCGCTTATATCCGCGGAAATGCTCTGATCGGATGCGGTGCGGTGGTAGGAAATTCCACGGAGCTGAAAAACGTAATCCTGTTTGACAGTGTGCAGGTGCCGCATTACAACTATGTCGGCGATTCGATCCTTGGCTATCACGCGCATATGGGCGCGGGGGCTGTGACCTCCAACGTCAAGGGGGACAAAACCCCGGTTGTGCTTCACGGGGCGGATTTTGAAGTGGAAACCGGACGCAAAAAGGTGGGGGCAATGCTGGGTGATTTTGCCGAGATCGGCTGTGGAAGCGTGTTGAATCCCGGCACCGTAATCGGGAGAGGAACCTCGGTTTATCCGCTTTCCTCGGTGCGCGGCTTTGTGCCGGCGGGTTCCATTTATAAAGCCAAAGACAATGTGGTTGTCCGTAAAAAATAATTTCCCGCAAGGGGGAAAAGAGGAATAAAAATGAAAGTATTGCTGACCGGCGGTGCCGGGTATATCGGGAGCCACACCGTGGTGGAAATGTGCAAAGCAGGGCACGATGTGGTGGTTGTGGACAATTTCTCCAACAGCTCGCCCAAGGTGCTGGCGCGCGTGGAGGAGCTGACGGGAAAGAAAATCCCGCTTTATACCGCGGACGTGGCGGACGAGGCGGCGATGGATCGCTTGTTCGCTACGGAAAAGATTGATGCTGTGGTGCATTTTGCGGGGCTGAAAGCGGTGGGTGAATCGGTACGCAAGCCGCTGGAATACTATAAAAACAACCTGGATTCGACTTTCACGCTGTTGCGTTCGATGAAAAAAGCAGGCGTAAAGCGGCTGATTTTCAGCTCCTCCGCCACGGTTTATGGCAACCCGGAAAAATGCCCCATTACCGAGGATATGCCTACCGGAAACTGCTCCAATCCGTACGGCTGGACGAAGTTTATGATTGAGCAGATTCTCAAGGACTACTGCCACGCCAATCCGGATTTTCAGGCAATTCTTTTGCGCTACTTCAACCCGGTGGGGGCGCATCAAAGCGGCAGAATCGGGGAAAGCCCGAACGGAATCCCGAACAATCTGATGCCCTATATCACGCAGGTGGCGGTCGGAAAGCTGGAAAAGCTGTCGGTATTCGGCAATGACTATCCTACCCCGGACGGCACGGGTGTGCGCGATTATATTCACGTGGTGGACCTGGCGCGCGGTCACGTGGCGGCGTTGGGGTACACTGCCCCCGGTGTTGGCATTTTCAATCTCGGTACGGGTGTGGGTTACAGTGTGCTGGATATGGTCAACGCCTTTGCCCGCGTCAACAACGTGAAAATTCCGTATGTCATCGCGCCCCGGCGCGCGGGTGACATTGCCGAATGCTTTGCGGATTCCACAAAGGCGGGCGAGGTGCTTGGTTGGCACGCGGAGTTGAACCTTGACGATATGGTCCGCGATTCCTGGAACTGGCAGTCCCATAATCCGAACGGCTACGATGATTGACGTTGTCTCCTGAAAAGTCCGCCCCGGCGTTTGCCGGGGCGGGCTTTCGCCGTGTTATGGGCAATTTGCTTGTCCTGCTCCCCCAAACCTCTCAAATTTTTTATCCAAAATACCCCTTGTATAAAATTGTGTTTTATGGTAAAATAATAGTAATAAAGCGGTGTAGTACCGCGCGGAAAAGGAGGCGTCCGATTTTGATGTTTCAGGTGGGAGAATTTATTGTATACGGAATCAACGGGATCTGCCGTGTAGAGGAGATCGGACCCTCTCCTTATGACAAGACAGACCCGCGCACCTACTACAAGCTGATTCCTTTGAACAACCCGATGAGCTCCAGCATTTATACCCCCGTGAATAATGAACGGGTGCCGATGCGGCGGCTGATGACGCGGGAGGAGGTCGGCAGGCTGATCCGCTCCATCCCCGAGATTGAAACGCTGACGGTGCCGGTGGAAAAACAACGCCGGGAAATTTATCGCAATACCATCGGGGCATTACTGCCGGAAGGGTACGTGCGGGTGATTAAGACCGTGCGCCGCCGGCGGGAGGAGCTTGCCGCGGCTCACAAGCATTTTCCGGTGACCGACCTGGAATACGGGCGGCTGGCAAAGCATCTTTTGCACAGTGAATGTGCGCACGTCCTCGGGATGGATGAAGCCGAGGTGGAGGATTATATTTTGGGTCAGCTTGCCACGGCAGAATAAATTTTCAAAAAAGACTTGACAAGGCAAAAAAATTGTGTTACTATATCGTTGAATAGGGGAGTAATCGGCACGAAAGTGTAATAAAGTCAACATCGCGGCTTCGGCACTGGCTTTATTTGAAACGATGAGACTTATCCACCTTGGTGGATAAGTCTCATTTTTTTTGTATCACCCCCGGAAAGAGGAGAGACAATGAGGGAGTATCTGAAAAGCACCGATGCGGTTTTGAAGGACATCGGTACGCTACCTGGCGGGCTTTCGTCTGCCGAGGCGGAAGCACGGCTTGCCAAAAACGGCAAAAACAAGCTGGCGGAGGGAAAATCCGAGTCACTCATCCACCGCTTTTTCAAACAGCTTTTGGAGCCGATGACCATCATTTTGCTGGCTGCGGCGATCATTTCCGGCATTATGTCGGCATATGAGGGCAGCTTCCCTTCCGATGTAATCATCATTATGGCTGTGGTGGTGATCAATGCGGTGCTGGGCGTATTACAGGAGAGCAAGGCGGAAAAAGCCATTGCCGCCTTGCAGGAAATTGCCGCGGCTACCAGTAAGGTGCTTCGTGACGGGCGGATGGTGCAGATTCACAGTGAGGATTTGGTAGTGGGAGACGTCATCCTGCTGGAAGCAGGCGATGCAGTCCCCGCTGACGCACGGGTGCTGGAATGTGCCAGTCTGAAAATCGAGGAAGCGGCACTGACGGGAGAATCCGTTCCGGTGACCAAAACCGACGCGACGCTGGAAGCGGGCAAGGGCGGCGATGTGCCGCTGGGTGACCGCAAAAATATGGTGTTTATGGGCAGTACGGTGGTATACGGCAGAGGAAAAGCCGTGGTGGTTGCCACCGGTATGGATACCGAAATGGGCAAAATCGCGGACGCTTTGGCGAACGCCGATGAGGGCAAAACGCCGTTGCAGCAAAAGCTCGGGCAGCTGAGCAAAATTCTCACCTATCTGGTGGTCGGGATCTGCGTGGTGATTTTCGGGATCAATCTGATCCGTTCGCTGGTGACGGGCGAAGGGCTTTCTGCCGGACTGGTGCTGAATACCTTTATGATTGCGGTGTCTCTTGCCGTTGCCGCTATCCCCGAGGGGCTTGCCACGGTGGTTACCATCGTGCTTTCCATCGGTGTCACCAATATGTCAAAGCGCAATGCAATCATTCGCAAGCTGACCGCGGTGGAAACACTGGGCTGTACGCAGATCATCTGCTCCGACAAAACGGGAACCCTCACACAGAATAAAATGACCGTGGTGGAGCATTACGGGGATGACGAAAAGCTCCTTGCCAATGTGATGTCACTTTGCTCCGATGCGGAATATGACGCGAACGAAAAGAAAGCAGTGGGAGAGCCGACCGAGTGCGCACTGGTCAACTTTGCTGAAACACTGGGGTTGAACAAAAACGGACAGAAAGAGCTGTTGCCGCGTGTGGGCGAGATTCCGTTTGATTCGATGCGCAAGATGATGACCACCGTGCATCGCACGGCGGAC
This sequence comes from uncultured Eubacteriales bacterium, assembly GCA_934481325.1. Taxonomy (GTDB): domain Bacteria; phylum Bacillota; class Clostridia; order Oscillospirales; family CAG-272; genus Firm-07. Next base: position 8,764 of record CAKSPL010000035.1, read on the forward strand.
GGCTCCCTCTTGCAATTTACCAAGGGCGCACCGGACGTGATTCTCGGGCGTTGCACCACAGTGCTGGAAAACGGGGCGGCGGTGCCGCTTACCGAGGAAAAACGCGCCGAAATTCTTGCCGCCAATAAGGCGATGGCTGACAAAGCCCTGCGTGTGCTTGCCGCGGCGGAGAAACCGCTGACGGGGGAGCCTGCGGCGTATGAATCCGATGCGATGGAAAAAGAGCTTTGCTTTGTGGGACTTGTGGGGATGATTGACCCCGTGCGCCCGGAGGTGAAGCCTGCTATCGACGAATGCCGCAGTGCGGGCATCCGCCCGATTATGATTACGGGTGACCATAAAGATACCGCCGTGGCGATTGCGATGCAGTTGGGGATTATTTCCGACCCCTCAGAGGCGATTACGGGTGCGGAATTGGACGAAATTTCGGATGAAGACTTTGACCGGGAGGTGGAAAAATATTCGGTATATGCCCGCGTACAGCCGGAGCATAAGACGAGAATTGTCAATGCCTGGCGCAAAAAGGGCAAGGTGACTGCGATGACCGGGGACGGGGTCAATGACGCACCCTCCATCAAAAACGCCGACATCGGCGTAGGGATGGGCATTACCGGCACGGATGTGACAAAAAATGTGGCGGATATGATTCTTGCGGATGATAACTTTGCTACCATCGTTTCCGCCGCAG
>CAKSPL010000036.1 GCA_934481325.1 uncultured Eubacteriales bacterium
GGAATTCCGTTTCGGCATCCGACTCCTGCCGGCATTGGTCAATGACATCTGCCCCTACTCCGAGGCAAAACGGAAATAACGCAACGCCCCCGCAAAGCCGTTTGGCTTTGCGGGGGCGCATTTGCTTTGCGCGGTTCACATTTTGCGCGGTTCTTTACCGCGCGATTCTTTCCCGCGCAATTTTAGATTCGTGCGCGGTTCTTATTCTGCGCAGTTCCTATTCCGCGCGGTTTTTGTTCCGCGCGATTTTTTTGTTATTCCGCGGGTACCCATACGGCGTACAGCACGGTGCCGGGGATGAGGGTTTTCCGCTCCTCGTCCGTCAGCACAAGTCCGTCCTTTGCAAGGTATACCGCCTCGCCGCCCTTTTCGGTAGCAAAACCGACAAAGGTATACCCCGCGCGGGTCGGCACGGGAATCGCGGCGGGCAAACTCATTTTTTGCTCTCCGTCTGCCGTTTCAAAGCAGGTCACCTTCAATTGTTCCAGATAGACCGTGCCGTTTTCCTCGCCAAAGGTGCAATTATAAATCACCGGGGTTTCACTTGCCCAATCGGGGTATTTCTTCTGATCGGAAGACAGATACCATCCTGCGGGAATTTCCCCTGCTTTTGCCGTGGTATAAACGGCACTACAACCGGTAAACGCGCCCGTCTCTATCGTTTCCACAGTATCGGGCAACAGTACGGTAAGCCCGGTACAATAGTAAAACGCACTTCCCCGAATAGATTTTACGTTGCGGGGAATGACGATGCAGGCGGTATGTATATGCCGATAAAAGCAATAACCGACGGCTTCCACCCACTCGGGAATCACCGCGTTTTTTGTACCGAACACCGCGGTTTTATCCGCTTTTGTAATCAGGCAGTTTCCCTCCGCGCAAAACACGGGGTTTTCCGGGGAAACCGTGATTTTTTCCAGATTCGGGATTGCCTCAAAAGTTCCGGATTTCACGCCGGTAAAAGAAGCCGGCAGGTTTAATTCCGTTAATAATAAGCACTCCGCAAAAACCGTATATTTGCTGTAATACTCAATGTGAAATGTGGAGTTAGAGCCACCGATATTTTTTAGGTTTTCCCCAAAGGTAACTGACCGAAGGTCGGTGCAACGGTAAAATGCCCCATTGAAAATCGTAGTTACCGAAGAGGGGATTGTGATTTCGGTAAGCCCCTCACTTTTGGCAAATGCCTCCTCCGCAATGCCGGCTACGCCTGCCGGAATGGTGCTGTGCCGGTTGCCGAATATCACCGCGTTGATACTTCGGTCAATCACGCAGTTTTTTTCACTGCGATATCTGGGGTTTCCCTGTGCCACCGTCATAGAGCGCATAGCGTTGCACCCGGAAAAGGCACCTGCCCAAATTGTGGTAACCGTTTTCGGAATGATGACTGCCTCCAAAGCGGTACAATCCTCAAATGCCTGAGATTTAATTTCTTTTATTCCTTCGGGCAATTCGATATGCTTCAGCGAGGCGCATCCCGCAAATGCCTGAGCACCTATCAGCCTGCACTCCTTTGGCATTTTGACAAAGCTCAGCGAGATACAATCCCGAAATGCCTCGGTAAAAATACCCTCTGCCTGTTCCGGCAGGATGATTTTTTGCAAGCCGGTACAGCCTTTGAAGCCGACAATCGACATTTTCTTAGTGTCCGCCGGAAAAATTACCCCGGTAATTTCCGTACAATTGAGGAAAGAATATACACTGATGTCGGAAATCGGTTTTCCATCCTCCGGATGCACCGAGGGGATCAGCGCAATTCCGTGGGGGTTTTTATCCCGGGCAACGCTGACCCTGTAGCCGGTACGATAGGGCACATATTCCCATTCCACATCCGAGCGCATCTGATAGACCAATGCATCTGACCACATCGGCGGCACTTCTCCGTTTTTGGCGCAAACCCGCACCACATAGTCCTGCTCCCGTGTAAAGTATTCAAACGCATCAAAATAATTCTCTTTTACCGTATAGTCGTTTCCGCTGATTTGCACCGTGTATTCCGTGGCATTTTCCACCACATCCCAGTAAATAACACTTTCGCTTACACGAAGGTTGCCGGGGGCAACGAGTGTGGCAATCTTTCTGCCATCTTCCCCCCCGTCAGGCTCTTTCTCACAGGAAGCAAACACGCAAGCAAGCAACAACGCCGCAAAACAGGCAAACACCGGAAAAATGCGCCTTGCCCGTCTTTTTTCAATTTCCGCCTTTGTGTGTATCATAATCTCCTCCTTGTTGACGCAATGTAATGGTTATAACACGGCGCGGCGGGATTCCCCGCCGCGCCGCGAGTTTACGGATAAATTGTTGCGGTTATACTTCCCCCCACAAATTTATATCCAAATAAAAGCACATTGGTCATAACCGTATCGAATCGTCTTTCAAAAAGTAACAAAACACATCCGGTAAAGTTTTTAATATTATACTGAATTGTTTTTGATTCGTCAAGAGCTTTTTGAAATTTTTATAAACAAAAAATTCATTTTTGGAAAAATACGGGGGAATCCGACCGGATTCCCCCGTATTCGTTTCGGCGCGATGGCACCCGTTATTTTTTCTCCCACAGGAGGTCTTTTACGGCGGCAAGCGCACCCGCCACCAGCTGTGCCGCTTCAAACGGCACCAACGGTGCGTGCAAAAGGCGCGTGACCCACGGCTTCTTTTTCCCGTTATCGGTGCCTGCCGCGCTTTCGCCGTGCGCGGGGCATTCCACGGTAAGCGGTACCTGTGCGGCAGAGAGCTTTCCGGGCGGCAACGGCTCTTTCTCCGCGGGCAGCTCCCGCACGGTGGCGGTCATTCCCGGATTCTGCGCGTAGCGGATCGGCACGTCGGTTACAATATTATTATGCCGGTCACAATAGCACCCGTACGGCGCGCGGGAAAGCAATTCCCCGCCCCGGGTCAGGTCCATCCGCCTGCCGAACGGCTCGGCATTCAGAATTGCCGTTTCGGTAATCAGAAGATCCTCCCCCTCTATCAGAGAGGTGCCGTAGCGTGCATTGAAATCTGCCGCGGTCAGCCCACTGCCCGCGGGGCGTTGCCACACCGTGAGTACCGAGGTGGGCGGAATGCTCCCTCCCTCAAAATTCAGAATATGCGCGGGGATGGGCTGTTTGCCAAGCGTTTCTCTCAGCTTTAAGGAATACCCCGAAATTGCAACTTTCTCCGCCGTCGGATTGCAAATTTCAACGTACGGGAACGGATTGGCAATTTGCTTGCCGTCCTTTTCCACGGGCGAGGTCAGCGGGAGCAAAGCCGAAATATACAGGGGGCTTAACAGCAGATACGCCGTGTCCGCATAGCGTTTTTTGCCGACACTGCCCGAAACAACCGCGCTCAATCGGCAGTTACCCGGCACATCGGGGAATCCGTAGGTCAGCGTGCGCGCCTCGCCCGGCTGGAGTTTGCCCACATTCACGGTGGCATAGGGTGCCAGTGTGCGCAGTTCAAACCCATCGGCGGGGGAAAGATAGAAATCCACCTGAACATCGTTCATCTGCCTTACGGCATCATTGCGGACGGTGAGCTTTGCGCCGTGACAATCTCTCCCGCCGTTCGAAACGCCGCAGGTGAAGTCGGTAATATTCAGAAAATCGCGCCCCGTAACAAACACAGGTGCCGTAACGGTATAGGTTTTGCCGTTGACCATCCGGATATAATAATAATCAAAGTCCGAGTCCAGCTCCACCTGCCACACGAAATCCCTCCTGGCACCCACGGCGATATGAGCCACCACGATGTTATCCTCACTTACCAGCTGTAAAAGCCCCAGTCCCTGCTCGTTTTTCGTATGCACCTCCACACTGACCGTCAGCTTTTCGGGGGCATACAGGGTGGAGCCGAGCCACTCTCCGTTGACCTTATAATACAGCTCGGTAGTGCGATCCTCGGTGGAATAGGTGCGGCGGCGGCGCATTGCATCCAGGATATTTTCCCTGGAAAGCGACGGCGCGAGAACCACGCCGCAACCGTTGGTGGCACGCGTCCAATCCGGACGGTGATTATCCTCATTATAAACGGGTGCGGTATGCCAGCCGAGGGACAGCATCAGGGCATATTCACTGTCATAGGCGGCACCGCGGATTTCCGCAAGGCACACCAGCCGGTCGATTTCCGGATCGTGCCAGGCGTAATCGTTGAAGTTGCCCCAGCACGCCCCGGGATGGTTGAACATTGCCACAGCCTCCGGGTGTTTTTTCAGCTTTTCGTAAAAGGCGGGCAAATCCACCGTGTTGATCATCCGCTCGTAAAAATCCGTACCAAGGACGTTCATATGCCCCCAGTAACCGGTTTTGTTGTTCCAGGACATTTCAAAGCCCCACACCGAGGCGAAATTCCCGGGGCGGTTATAACGGTCGGAAAGGGCTTGTTGCGCCGCATAGCGGTCAGGCGTGACCAAATGGGAATGATCGGTGACCGCAAAGAAATCCACCTGTCCTTTTTCTTTGGCAAAGCGGATGGCATCCTCCGGGGTTCCCGACCCGTCGGAATCCCCGGTATGGCAATGAACCTGTCCGATAAAGCAGTGCATCCGCGCCCCTTTGCCGATGGCAAACAGCACCTTGCGATAGGTGCGGTTGCCGAGCTTGTCCCTCAGGGTCAATTCCACGGTGTGCTTGCCGAAGGCAAGCGGCTTGCGCGGCACGAATTGCACGGTGTTTTCCTGCCACACTGCCTCGTCGGTGACATTGCGCCCGTCAAGGCACAGGGTTGAACGGGTAAAATCCACCCCGGAACGATCCGAAAAACGCGCCGTGAGCGTGGGGAGCAGTTCTTTTTCCAGCACCTGCCCGTCCGCGGGGAACAAAGAAAGCAGGCGGGGGCCGCAATGGTCAAACAGGCGCGCGGTGACCGGATGCTCGGGAGTGCCGAGCTGTGCGGTATCCGTGCCGCCGGAAACCTGTGCGTAATATTCCAGCGTTTCCAGCGGCTCCGCCACGGCGGCGGAAACCCGCACCTCAAAATAGCCGTCCGCATTGCATTCGGGGTAATACTCCGTATACTCGCCCGCCGCGTTTTTCAGCCAAAGGCGGGGGTAATCGGTGCGTTCACCCAATGCGGCAAAGGTTACGCGAAGCTCCCCGCCGCTGTACGCCGCTTCCCCGTCCGGGAAAACCGGCATCAATGCGGGGGCGGCAGGGGATGTGGCATCCGGATAACCCCCTGCGGGGTCGGCATAGCCGGGGGTCGGTGTGCGGAATGCCCCGTAGAGCTTTGCGTGTGACGGTGCGGCGGGATCGGGAGTCCAAATTGCCGCACGGTGGAAAAAGACATCGTGGTACGGCTCGTTTCTGTTGATATCCACCCGATAAAAAGCATCCGCCTGCGTGCCGTCCGCAGGTGCCAGAAAATAGGACACGGGGTGCGTCCGCTGGAAGGGTTCAAAACAGCCGTTTCTCAGCACGTACCTGCCCGTTTTGGGATCCGGCTCGGTCACATCGCATTCCAAATACAGCACGCCGTGTCCTTCCGGATCGTTGCAGCATCCGGGGCTGAGCTTTTCCAATTCGGCAAAAAATGCCTCCTTGCCCTCCCGATAGCCTTTGTTTGTTTTCACATCGGGAGTCAGGAACCGCAGGATTGCCGGAGTATGGGGCGGCAAAACGCTCACGCCCTCCCCCACTGCCAGCGGATTGCGGAAATTACCTGCTACATCCGGGCGATCCATCAGAAGCGAATATGCGGAAAGGTCCAATGCCCGGTCGGTGGTATTGAAAATCTCAAAATACGCCGCAACGCCCCCCCACAAAAAGGTTTCGGTGATAATCAGGGGCGGCAGAGTCTTCGGCTGTGTGAGGGGAACGGTATAGCTCCCACTCTCCTCGCCACCGCAGGAAAAACGGTAGTTCAGCTCCGTGCCGTTCAGCCTTTCGGCGGGGATTTCGGCACGAAACAGCGTAAAGCTGTCCTCGGTAACGATTCCGTCCTCAGGGAGCATCCGGATGCAAAACGAGCCTTCCCCCGCATCGGCAAGCAATTCCACGGTGGGAAACAGCTCCTCGCCGTCCCTTTTTAGCATCCGAACCGTCAGGCTTCTCCCGCGCGGTGCAAAAACGGCGGGCGAGTGATAGCAATCCAACATTTTTTCTCCTTCCGCGGATGTGCGGCACCGGCACATCCTGCATTTTCCTCTTGCGTTCAGTATACCATTTCCCGGTGCGCTTTTCAAGCCCGAACTCAAAAAAGGCTGAGAAAACTCAGCCTTTGGGGTTGTTATTCTTTTTCGGGCAGGGAGGGCAGGATGCCGTCCAGACCGAACATCCGGAAGATTGCCGTCAGGGTGCCGCGCGGTGTGGGGGAAAGCTCTTCAAAATCCTGCAAAAAGCGTTCCTTTTGCGGAGAAAGAATCTGCGCCGTGAGCGAAAAGCGCGTGCCGTCCACCGCAAAAAGATTGGTATACTCCGGGGTTTCGGGCATTTTTGCACCGGGCACTGCCTCTACGAAAAGCCCGCAGGCAAGCTCCTCCTCCCCGATTTTCACACGATCCGCCGACAGCCGCCAGCCTTTGCCGGAAAGGGCGAAAGACCCCTCCACGGTGCGGGTAACAGCCTCTCTTGTGAGCGTGAGGGTATATGCGTCGGTTTTCCGGTTCAGGGAAAACGCGCCGCTTATCAAGGTGCGTCCATCCTTGTCGTTTGCGGCAGAAAGCTCATAATCAAAGCCGAAGGTTTTTCTCGTTTTTGCCAGCGAGGTCAGCGAGAGCCGAAGCTCGGAGCCGCCGAGCGTCAGGGAAAACGATGCGGCGTCCTTTGCCGCAAGGTCAAAAGAAACCGCCCACACCCGGGCATCCGCCAGGGTAACCTCCACAGACAGCTTTTCCGCCTTGCGGGTCAGATTGCGCACCGTGGCATTTACGGAAAGACGGAGTGCGGGGGCAAGATCGATTGCGGTGCAGATTTTTTCCACACCGGTTTCGTTGGTCAGGAAATATTCCGCCTTTTGGAGCGTGACATCCGTCACCTCTCCTTTGGCGGCGGAACACAACGCGTCATACTGTTTTGCCCATTCGCGCAGATTCCGGCAGAATTTGCGGTCGGCAACAAGGCGACTGCGCGTTTCGCGGATGGCACCCGAAATTGCCTTGTTATCCGCGGTAACCTCCAAAACAGTTCGCCCGTTCCGGCGGTAATAGACCGTGTTTGCACGCTCCTCCAGGGCGGTCAGGAAAACGTCCGCCACCTGATCCGCGGTGTCCTTCAAATCGCCGCCCGCGGCGTACAGAGCGAAAAACGCCTCGGCAAACCCGCGGATTTCACCTGCGGTGGCATCGTCCACCTCAGGGTTGGCATAGGGCGTTCCGCTGTTGTTCCGGAAAATCGAGGCGGCAATGTCCTTTTCCAGCGTGGCAAACGGGATTCCGTATACCGAGGAGCCGAAAAACGCCGTGGAACCGCACACGAGCTTGTTTTGATCAAAATAGCACGATGCGTCATAGGTTTTCTCCCCCAGTGTCAGCTTTCCCACGGCGGCAAGGCGGTCCGCATCGGGGGAAAACCAAAGCGTCCCCTCGGCGGCACTGATGCCGTTATCCGCCCCGCGGAACGAAAAGGACAGCGACCCGCCCGAAACCGTTTCATCCAGCACCGAGGCAAGCTGACCGATTACGCTGTCATCCAGCGTGCGTTCGGTTGCCGCGCGCACATACCGCAACGGATGGCGCACGGAACCGCAGGCAGTAAGCGGCACCACACAAAATAAAAGCAGAAGCAACAGCGCGAGTGCGCGCCGGAAATTTTTCATACCGTTCCTTTCTTTGCGGCTTCGCTCTGCCGCAGAATCATCGCGTTATGGAGCCCTGCCGCAAGGTGCCAGAACACCGCACCGACGCCGACAAGCACGGCATATGCGCCGCCGGCGCAGAACAGCGACCGTGCCTTGGCAACGGCAAGGTAAAACAGGGTCATCACCTCCGGGGGGTTGGCAAAATCAAGATGCCCGCCCATTTCCCCGAGAATCAGGCAGGTGGCAAGAATCTGATAGGAAAGACAGTACCAGAACGGTACCAGCAACAGATTGCGCGCGGTTGACGCAGTCTTTTTGCCCTCCTTGCGCAGATTTTTTCTTTTTTTCGCCCACGATTTCGGGGTGAATATCACCGCTAAAATCCGAAAAACCAGCACCGCCACACCGATGACAAGCACCGGCAGCTGTATCGCAAAAAACACGTCCGCCAAAAGCGAGAGTGCCTGCAAAAACATATCATTCCCTTCTCCGCCGTTCATTAATCCGCGCAACAGTTCACCCGTTTTGTTCAGCAAATCCGCCCCGCCCCAATCCGAAAAATGATAATCGGGCAGGTACACGTTTCCGACAAAGAACAGGCACCCGATGCCAAGGCAAAACAGGAGAAACACCACGGTAAGCACCTTTGCAAGCGGGAAATCGGCTCCCGCTCGATCACAAAGCAAGGGGGTGTAAACAACGGCACCGCGTGCGCTTGCTGAAAGCCGCCGGACCGAGGCAACCGACGCCAACAGAAAGGCACAGCAAATCAGCGCAATCAGCAAAGCATCCGCCGAAACGATCAGCTCCGCCGAGGCGCGCTCCATCGCAGAAAAGCCGCCCTTGCCGTAAGAAGCCAACAGATAGGCGAGCTTGCCGACAAACGGGGCAAACGCACCAAGCAAACCGACTGCAACGGTAAGATCGGTCAAAATGCGGCTGCAAATCACCTTTTTGCCGAACATCAGCAGGCACACCCCCGCCGCCACGCACAAAAGTGCGCAAATCATCGTCACCGCAAGGGGCAGACGAAATTCCGCCGCAGACAGATTTTTCAGAGAAAGCAACGTCACGGGGTTCCCGTTGCCAAACACCGCCCCCAGCAGTTCCCCCGCACTATTGGTGGAAAACGCGGAGTCGGTTGCAAGGGCGACAAAGCGTGCCGCGCCGCTGACACCGTCGGTTTTTTCCAGCACCGTGCCGAGAAAAGCAAAAAGATCAAAGAAAAGGTACGCCAGCGGAAACAGAAAACCAAGGGCGGGGAAAATCAGCGCGCGCCCGGTCGGGGGGCGGCAGGCTTTGGGGGACGCCCCCTCCGCCGGTTCGGTTTTTCCGTTTTTTCGTTTTTCTTTCCCGTGTTTCCCCTGACCCGGCGTCCGTTCCGGCATCGGGTCGGATAAGGGAGATGCCCCGTCCCGGTACATCGGGGCGATGGGGTCCGGCTTTAACGGGTCATCATCCCCGCCTACCGTCTCGGGAAAATCAAAAAACGAATGCTCCGCGTTGCGCCCGGAATCGTAATTTTCCCCAAAATGGCCGTTTGAAACGGCATTCCGGGAAACCGAGGTGTCCTTCGTCGCCCCCGGTTCGTCTTGGTTCAGCGAAGCGAATCCGTTGCTTCGGTTATGGTCAAAAGAATCATTCATTCCGATCGACTCCTTTCTTCTCGGTCAGCCCGCGCAAAAGCTCACCATTCCGTTTCCAGAACGACCGCCTCGTTCAAAT
>CAKSPL010000037.1 GCA_934481325.1 uncultured Eubacteriales bacterium
GGATGATGCGCGAGGTTTGCGATGCGGGCGGTGCTATCTTCTTTTCCACCCATGTGCTGGAGGTGGCGGAAAAGCTGTGTGACAAGGTGGCAATCATCAAAGGCGGCAGGCTGATTCGCTCCGGCACGATGGAGGAAGTGAAGGGGGATGCCTCGCTGGAGGAGGTATTTCTGGAATTGGAGGACGGCAAATGCTGAGTACACTGTTGAAAAAACAGCTTGCCGAGATTTTCCGCGGATATTTTTACGACAGTAAAAAGAACAAGGCGCGCTCCAAAGCAGCCACGGCAATGTATATTTTTCTGTTCGCGTTGCTGATGGCGGGTCTGCTTGGCGGGATGTTTGCGTTTCTTTCGTTCGCGCTTTGCGGCCCCTTGGTTGCGGCGGGTGCGGGCTGGCTGTATTTTGCCATATTGGGGCTGATTTCTATACTGCTTGGTGTGTTCGGCAGTGTGTTCAACACCTATTCCGGGCTGTATCTTGCCAAGGATAACGACCTTTTGCTGTCGCTGCCCATTCCGGTGTGGAAAATTATGACGGCACGCCTGCTCGGGGTCTATCTGATGGGGCTGATGTATTCCGGTGTGGTGATGCTCCCCGCTCTGATTGTTTATTTTGTGGTGGCTCCTTTTCAACCGGCGGCACTGTTCGGTTCCCTGTGGCTTTTGCTGTTGATCTCCGTGTTTGTGCTGACGCTTTCACTGGCACTCGGTTATGTGGTGGCGAAAATCAGCAAAAAGCTGAAAAACAAGAGCTTTATCACGGTAGTGATTTCACTGGCTTTCTTTGCGGCGTACTATTTTCTGTATTTCAAAGCACAGTCGCTGATTAACCGGTTGATTGAAAACATCGGCGAATACAGCGAAAAAATCCGCGGCGGTGCTTACCCTCTGTATCTGTTCGGTGCGGTGGGTGTGGGGGAACCCCTTGCGGTGCTTCTTGTCAGCGTGGTGATTCTCGGCTTGTTTGCCGGCACCTCGGCGATTATTGCACACAGCTTTCTGAAAATTGCCACCGCAACCGACAAAATTGAGAAAAAGCAATACAAGGAGGACGGCGTCAGACAGCGCGGCGTCAACGGTGCACTGTTCTGCAAGGAGATGAAGCGGTTTACCTCCAGCCCGAACTATATGCTCAACTGCGGGTTCGGCTTGGTGTTTCAGGTGGTGCTCGGCGTAGTGCTGTTGGTTCGCGGGCGGGCGATGCTTGAAACGCTTTCCGGGTTTTTCGGCGCGGAATCCGGTGTGGTTCCGGTGTTGCTTGCGGCGGCAATGCTTACATTCGCGGCGATGAACGATATGGCGGCACCCTCCGTGTCGCTGGAGGGGAAGAACCTTTGGATTCTGCAATCTCTCCCGATTACTCCGTGGTCGGTATTGCGGGCAAAGCTCTCGGTTCAACTGGTGTTGAGCGGGGGTAGCGCGCTGTTCTGCGCACTGTGCGCCGTTTTCTCCGGCGTGTTTGGCGTGGGGGATTGGCTCATTTTTGCGGTACTGGTGCTTTCGGGTGTGCTGTTCTTCTCGCTCCTTGCCATCACGCTCGGTACCAAAATGCCGAACCTGACCTGGACCAGTGAGCTGACGCCGATCAAACAGAGCGCGGCGGTGTTTATCTGTATGATGGGCGGTATTCTCGGTGCCACCCTGTTTGCGGGGCTTTACTTTGTATTCGGTTCCCGGATGGGATTTGCGGCATATGCGGGGGCAACCACGGTATTGCTGTTGGTCGGCTCCTTGCCTCTTTACCTGTGGCTGAAAAAACGGGGCAGTGCCATTTTGGCAACCCTTTGAAACAAAATATCCCCCGCAACGGTGTGAAAAACACGCCGTTGCGGGGGATTTTGAAATGGGCAGGAGTTGCCCGCCCGGAATAAAGTGCAATCAGAACAGCCCGGAGATTTTTCCGTTTTCGTCTACGTCGATGCGCTCGGCGGCAGGGGATTTCGGGAGCCCCGGCATCGTCATAATCTCGCCGGTCAGCACCACCACAAAGCCCGCGCCCGCCGAAACGCGCACGTTCCGCACCGAAACGGTAAAGCCTGTGGGCGCACCGAGCTTGGCAGGGTCATCGGAAAAGCTGTACTGCGTTTTGGCAATGCACACCGGGTAATTGCCGAAGCCGAGGACTTCCAGTGCGGCAAGCTGTTTCTCTGCGGCGGGGGTAAAACTCACACCGTCCCCGCCGTAAATGCGTTTGACCACGGTTTCCACCTTCTCGCAAAGCGGCATTTCGTCCGGGTATGCAAAACGGAAATCGGCGTGTTCCTCCTCGCAAAGGCGCACCACCTCGCGTGCCAGTGCCTCTCCCCCCTTGCCGCCCTCGGCATAAACCGTGGAAAGCACGGTGTTTACACCGAGTGCCTTGCATTTTTCCATAATAAATTCAATTTCACGGTCAGTATCGGTGGGAAAACGGTTGATTGCCACCACAACCGGGAGTCCGTATACGTTTTTCAGGTTGGAAATGTGGCGCAACAGATTCGGCACGCCCGCTTCCAGCGCGGTCAGATCCTCCACGGTCAGCTCGTTTTTTGCCCGCCCGCCGTGCATTTTCAGTGCGCGCACTGTGGCAACCACTACTGCGGCATCGGGCGAAAGCCCCGCCATACGGCATTTGATGTCCAAAAATTTTTCGGCACCGAGGTCTGCGCCAAACCCTGCCTCGGTTACGGCGTAGTCCGCGCATTGCAGAGCCATACGGGTGGCAAGCACGGAGTTACAGCCGTGCGCGATATTGGCAAAGGGACCGCCGTGTACAAACGCCGGGGTACCCTCCAGGGTCTGAACCAGATTAGGCTTCAGCGCGTGACAAAGCAGTGCCGCCATCGCCCCTGCCGCGCGGAGATCCCCTGCGGTAACCGGGCGATCGTCATAGGTATAGCCCACAATGATGTGGGAAAGGCGGTTTTTGAGATCGGAAATTGAGGAGGAAAGGCAAAGAATCGCCATCACCTCGGAGGCAACGGTAATGTCAAAGCCGTCCTCGCGGGGCGTGCCGTTGACCTTGCCACCAAGCCCGTCCACCACAAAGCGGAGCTGGCGGTCGTTCATATCCACGCAACGCTTCCAGGTAATCTTTCGGGGGTCAATGCCAAGGCGGTTGCCCTGTTGAATGTGATTGTCCAGCATTGCCGCCAGCAGGTTGTTTGCCGCGCCGATGGCGTGAAAATCCCCGGTGAAGTGCAGGTTGATGTCCTCCATCGGTATCACCTGGGCGTATCCGCCCCCTGCGGCACCGCCCTTGATGCCGAAAACGGGGCCGAGCGAAGGCTCGCGCAATGCCACAGCTGCCTTTTTTCCGATGCGGGCAAGTCCGTCCGCAAGACCGATGGTGGTGGTGGTTTTGCCTTCCCCTGCGGGGGTGGGCGTAATTGCCGTTACCAGAATCAGCTTTCCTTTTTTTTCGCCGTTCAGAAACGCCGGGTCGATTTTTGCCTTGTCGTTTCCGTATTGCTCCACATATTCTTCCGGGATTCCGGCTTTTTGTGCGATTTCGCGGATGTGCCGCGGGCGGCACGCCTGCGCGATTTCAATATCCGAGTACATTGCCATAATTTTTCTCCTTCGCTGTGTGTTTTTGCGCGTGGCGGATTATTTCTTTTATTATACGCTTTTTGCCGTGTGTTTTCAAGTGCTTTCCAAAACCGTGTGCGTTTTTTCTCCCGCAGGGGCAAAATTTTGATTTTCTCTTGACAAGTTACCGGCAGTTGGTTATAATACAGTTACCGATTGTTAGCTTGGCGGGAGAAGCTCACTTCCGCCCGGCCGGGCGCAGATTTCAAAGGGGGTGCTTTTTTGGAAACCACCAAGGAAAAAATTCTTTCGGCGGCTTTGGAACTGTTTTCCACCGCCGGATATGAAGGCACCTCAATGCAGGACATCGCCAAACGGCTGGGGCTGACCAAAGCGGCCCTATACCGCCACTTTACGGGAAAAGAAGCGTTGTTTGACGCGCTGATTGTCTCGGCACGGAATCATTACGAGCAGGGGCTACATCAAAAGGATCCTCCGCACACCCCGTCCTCACTTCGGGAATTGGAGGAGATGAGCCTTGCGCAGATTCGCTTTACGATAGAGGACGAAACCGTAATCCGGATGCGGCGGCTGTTTTCCATCAGTCAATACCGCAATCCCGAAATTGCCGCACTTGCGGACGAATACTTTCACTGCGGGATAGAGCGGGCGTATACGGCGATATTTGCAGAGATGGCAAAGCAAGGGCTGATTCGGTGTGAAGACCCGGCATTGCTCGCGATGGAATACGCCTCCCCGATTGGAGAACTGATCCGTACGGTCGATCGGGAGCCGCAGAAAAAAGAGGAGGCAATGGCAAGAATCCGACATTTTATTGCCCGTTTTCTCGCCACATTCGGCACCGAACAGCCGACCTGACAGAGAATGACCTCGCACCTGCGGGAAAATCCGACAGAACAAAAAGGAGAACGCAATGGAGCATATTATTGAAATCGAACATTTGCAAAAACGGTTCGGTGAGGTGCACGCCGTCAATGACCTCAGCTTTCGGGTGGAAAAAGGGGAGTTTTTCGCTTTCCTCGGGGTAAACGGCGCGGGAAAATCCACCACCATCAACATTCTTTGCGGGCAATTGGCAAAGGACGGCGGCAGTGTGAAAATCTGCGGAGAAAATCTGGACGAAAATCCGGATGCCATCAAGAGGAGCCTTGGGGTGGTGTTTCAGAACTCGGTGCTGGACAAGGACCTTTCGGTGCGGGATAACCTCAAAAGCCGTGCGGCACTTTACGGGATTCACGGTGCGGCATTTGAAGCGCGCCTTGCCGAGCTTGCGCGTTTGCTTGACTTTGCGGATTTGCTCAAACGCGCGGTCGGCAAGCTATCGGGCGGTCAGCGGCGGCGTATTGACATTGCCCGCGCACTTCTGCACCGCCCCGGGATTCTGATTCTGGACGAGCCGACAACCGGGCTGGACCCGCAAACGCGGGCATTGCTCTGGCGTGTGGTGCGGGGGCTTCGGGAAACCGAGGGGCTGACGGTGTTTCTGACTACGCATTATATGGAGGAAGCGGCAGACGCGGATTACGTGGTCATCCTGGATCACGGAAGGATTGCCGCCGAGGGGACGCCCCTTACCTTAAAGAATACTTACACCGGGGATTTTATCACGCTCTATGGCGTGGAGGAAGCCGCCGTAAAGACACTCGGCGCACCGTATACCCCCATACGTGATGCGTTTCGCGTGGCAGTGCCCGATACGGCGGCGGCAACCGGGATGATTCTTGCCCACCCGGAGTTGTTCCGCGATTTTGAAATCACCAAGGGCAAAATGGACGATGTGTTTCTTGCCGTAACCGGCAAAAAGTTGACGGGAGGCGATGACAAATGACGGGGCTTTATTCTCTGACGGTGCGCAATATCAAGCTGTATTTCAAGGACAAGGGGATGTTTTTCTCGTCGCTGATTACGCCGATGATTCTGCTGGTGCTTTATGCCACCTTCCTCAAAAACGTATATGAGGATTCCTTCCGTTCCTCGCTGGAACGGGCGGGCGTGCAGATTTCGGATGCGGTAATCAACGGCTGCGTGGGCGGGGAATTGGTTTCGTCCCTGCTTGCCGTCAGCTGTGTAACGGTGGCGTTTTGCTGTAATCTGATGATGATTAAGGACAAAACCTCCGGTGCGCGGCACGACCTGACTATTACTCCCGCAAAGCCGAGAGTGCTGGCACTCGGCTATTTCCTCGCCACACTCTCTTCTACCCTGATTATCAGCTTTGCGGCAATGGCGGTTAGCCTGCTTTATCTGGCGGCAGTGGGTTGGTATATGAGCTTTGCCGATGTGATGCTGACCGTGCTGGATGTGCTTTTGCTGACGATGTTTGGCACCGCACTTTCCTCCTGCACCAATTTCTTTCTCACAACCGACGGGCAGGCTTCTGCCGTCGGCACCATCGTCAGCTCCGGATACGGCTTTATTTGCGGCGCATATATGCCGATTTCCACCTTTTCCACGGGACTGCAAAGGGTGCTTTCCTTCCTCCCCGGCACTTACGGAACCGGTTTGATCCGCCGTCACGCTCTGCGTGGGGTATTTGCCGAAATGGGCAACCTCGGGTTTCCGGAGGAGGTGCTGGATTCCATCCGGGACAGCCTGGATTGCAACCTGTATTTCTTTGACCATCGGGTTACGGAGGGGGCGATGTACCTGGTACTCGGCGGCTCGATATTGCTGTTGATTGCCGTATTTGTGGCAATGAATATTCTGACCGAAAAGAAAAAAGGGGCATAACGGTATGAAAAAAACCGGTGAACCCGGTGTGCGCCTCTGATAAATCACGGTTTCATCAAAAGCCCGCACCCGGGCAGGTACAACCTGTCCGGGTGCGGGCTTTTCGTCGGGGGTTCAGCCCCCGGTGCCTATTTCGCCTTGCTTTTTGTCGGGGGCTCAGCCTCCGATGCCTATTTCGGCTTGCTTTTTGTCGGGGTTAGCCCCGGTGCTTATTTTGCCTTGTTTTTTGTCGGGGTTCCATCCCCCGTATCCTTTGCGGCTTGTTTTTTGCGGTATTCCGACGGAGAGATGCCCTTGCTCCCGGTGAAAGAACGTACCCGGTGCCGCTCAGCACGATATTGACTTCATAAAAGCCCTGCCGATGCATCCCGATGCTGTAATTTTTCATTACGAAGGCTTTGGTCGGCTCCTTTCTTTCATCCTCCGAAACCTTCGGGTAATCGGGGATTCTGCTGTCGTGCAAATGCTCCGGGTACATACCGTCCCCTCCTCAAAAAACGATTATACAATAAAGATTGCATTATAATACCTTGATTATAGCACAAAAAAATGCTTTAATTATGCAAGGGACAGATATGCCAACCTTGACGAATGGGAAAGAATTGCGCGGAGTATAGCAGACGCGCTTGAAAATCAACCGGTTTATATAGAGCCGGAGGATCGGCTGATCGGGCGGGTTTATTATCTGAACACGAAAAAAGCCGAGGAGCCGGGCATTTCTGTCCCGCTTACCGTGGAGGAGCGACTTTCTCTGCCGGAGGGGCGGCTTTTTTCGGAAAAGTACCCGGATTACCGCGAGTGGCTCCGATACCAGCTGGTTCCCGGGGTTGCCGTGGGACATATCGCGTGGGATTGGAACGAACTGCTGAAAACCGGTACCGCGGGGATGAAAAAGCAATGTGCCGATCGCGTCGGGAGAACGAAGACCCCAAAAGCATCGCGTTTTACAACGGCGTCAGCCTGATGCTGACCGCACTGGAAAACCGGAACGAAAAGCATCTTGCAGAGTTGGAAAAAATGGGGGTGCGGGAGATGGCGGAAATCTGCCGCCGGGTGCCGAAGTACCCTGCCGAAACCTTTCACGAGGCGGTGCAGGCGTTTTATATACAGCACCTTGCGGTGATGACGGAAAATCCGTTCGGGGGGAACAGCCCGGGGAGATTGGATTATATTCTTTGACCGTATCTGGAGCGGGATCTGAAATGCGGCAGATGCACGATGGAGGAAGCGCGGGAGCTGTTTGTGCGGATGGATGAAAGAATCCGTCGCAGAGACACCTGGGTGGAAGCCATCGTGGTGGGGGGGGTGTTACCCCGAGCGGTGCGTCGGCGGTGAATCCGCTGTCGTATCTGTGTATAGAGGTCATCCGTGAGCTGAATCTCACGCATCCGGCGGTCTATATCCGCCTTTCCCGAAACGCGCCGGAGGATTTTCTGCGGTTGTGCGGGGAATATCTGATCAAGGGCGGAAACCGGACACAGCTATTGAACGATGAGAGCATTATCGGGGCATTGACCGCCTCCGGCGTTTCCTTTGGCGATGCGGTGGATTATTTTTGCGGCGGGTGTATGAAAATCGGCGTTCAGGGCAAAAACAGTGATTTTCTGTACACCGGATTTTTCAACACGGTAAAGCTGGCGGAGCTTGCGATTACCGGCGGGGTTTGCCTGCAAAGCGGGGCAAGAGTTGGCGGGGTGCGTTTTGCGGGGCTGGAAAGCTGCTCCTCGTTTGAGGACTTTTACCGTGACTTTCTCGCGGAAACGGCTTATTTCAAAACCTTTTTCCAAAACGGCGGTCAGATTTTCCAGGGGAACGTCGTGGACGCGGAGCTATTGGAAAAAGCGATGGAGCATCCGGAAAACTATCCGAATCTGATCGTGCGGGTGGGTGGGTACTCCGCCAGGTTTGCCAACCTGCCGGAAAAGCTCAGAAAAGAAATCGTCGGCAAGTGTATGCTCCGGGTGAAATTTCTTGCCCGGGTGCTGGAAAGATGCCGGGCGGAGGGAATCCGGACGGCGGTAGATACCGCGGGCTTTGTGCCGTGGAGCCCTTTGAAAGAATTTTGCCGTATACCGACCTGTTTTTGTATGACGTCAAGGCGTTCCGGGAGGAAATCCATCAAAAGTATACCGGGGTTTCCAACCGACCGATCCTTTGCAATCTCCGAAAGCTGTTGCAAAAAGGGGCGACGGTGCGGGTTCGGATTCCCGTGATTCCCGGGGTGAACGACAGCGAGGAGGAGATGGAGAATATCAGACGCCTGCTGACTCCGTACCGGCTTTCCGTGGTGGAGCTTTTGCCGTATCACCGGATGGGGGAGCATAAATATGCGGCACTGAACCGACAGGCAACGGCATTTGAAGTTCCCTCCAGCGAGAAAATGGATCGGCTGAAACGCATTTTTGAACAGAAAGCCACCGGCGGAATTTGCGGATTTTTCACAAATACTTGAAAAAACGACGATTTTCGGATATAATAAACAAATACCCGGTATCCCGGGGGATATCGGAAAGGCAGAGGAATCGGAATGAATTATGTCAGAATTACCGGAGAGAATATTGACAAAGAGCATATCTGTTGCGCGATGTCCGGCAAGCAGAGCCTCCCCAAAAAAGAATGGATGAAGCAACGCTTTGCCGAGGGGCTTGTGTTTTACCGCAGTGAGGAGCGCGGCAAGTGTTTTATCGAGTACATCCCCGCAGAAAACGCCTGGGTGCCGATTGAAGCCGCCGGGTATCTTTACATCAATTGCCTGTGGATTGCGGGCTCGATGAAGGGACACGGATACTCCGGCGATCTGCTCTCGGAGTGCATCCGCGACGCAAGGGAGCAGGGAAAGGCGGGGATTTGCATTCTTTCGTCAGAGGGGAGAAAGCGGGAATTTCTCTCCGACCCCAAATTCCTCTTTCACAAGGGCTTTTCGGTTGCGGACGTCTCGGACTGCGGCATTAACCTGATGTACCTGCCGCTGAAGCCGGATGCCGAACCGCCGAAATTCCGGGCGTGCGCCAAGCACCCGAAAACCGACGGACGCGGCTTTGAGCTTTACTATACCGACCAATGCCCCTTTACCTATTATTGGGTACAGC
>CAKSPL010000038.1 GCA_934481325.1 uncultured Eubacteriales bacterium
CATCTGTTCTTGTTTTCGGTCATCGGATTATTGCTCCGCATTCGCCATCACGTATGCGGCAAGCGCATCGATGTTTTTGAAATGCTCCTTGCCCACGCCGGTCATCGAAACGCCGTATTCCTCATCGATAGCGGCGATGATTTCCATCGAGTCGATCGAGTCAAGCCCGATGCCGTCACCGAACAGGGGCGTATCGTATTCCAGTTCACCCGCCTCGATGCCAAGGCGGTCACACAGCATTTCTTTGATTTTTGCCTTTACTTCGTTTGCGTTCATTTTTCTATCCTCATTTCTGTTGATTTTACCGGGCGGAACGGAATACCCGCCGCGGCGGTTTTGATTACATTTGAATTATATAGGCGAAAAACCGCAAAAACTATGGGCATTTTTGCACCTTTGCACAGAAAACAGTCAGAAAAGCCGATTTGAACAATAAAATGCCGCCCCGGCGCAAATATCCGCCGGGCGGCGGAAACGGGAGTGACGGCGGGGGTGGATTTCTTTTGCCGGACTTCTCGGGAAAACGACCCTGTTTTCTCGGCACATATCGGGGTGTTTTGGAAAAACCGCCTGCAAACCGTCCGCTTTTTTGCGGCCTTGCCACGCTTTCTTTTTACAAAAAACAGTCGGCAGATTTGAAATTCTTCGATGCGAAACTTGCGTGCACGCCGAGGCTTTCCGGTAATTTTTTCTGTGAAAGTGAACAAAGATAGACCAAAATGAAAGGAAAATATTCTGCCACGGAACGCTCTTTTTGCATTTTGCCGAAAAACACGGTCGTGAGATTTTCCTCTTTGTGCGATTTCCCGAATGAATTTTCCCCAAACGTTTTTTTCCATACAATTCAGAAAAAATGTCGGAAAAAGACTTTACAAGCGGATGGATTTATGATAATATATTATGGTATAAGTGCAAGTTTTGCATTTCAACTTTTTGGCGAAGGAAATCCGGGTAGATGAAAGTAAAGATTTTTTTGATTGCAATTTTGGCTTGCCTCCTGATCCCGTGCCTTGTTGCGTGCGGCAAAAACGGAGATGTGTTTGAAAGCTCTGCAAAAAAAGGACTGACCTGCAAGGTAACCTACGACTTCGGAGACGGCGTACTGGAGGGGAAAAACTCCCAGCTTTACCTGGTTGCTCCCGATTCTCTGCTCCCGGAGCCGGGCGTAACGAGCGCGAAGCCCGCTACCAAGGCACCGATTCTGGCAGGATACCGCATCGTCGGCTATTTCGTCAAAGACGAACAGGGAACCGAGCGACAGTGGAATTTTGCCACCGACCGGGTCACGGGCGATATGACCCTGTATGTGAAATGGAAGCCGGATTACAACGTGCGCGTGGTCTACGGAGACAACGGGGAGCATTCCTACGTATTGAAGGTGACCTCCGAGGATTACAAAATGAGTGCCTTCCGCGAGGTGGAATGGGAGGGACATACCTTCTACGGGTTCTACACCGATCCCGAATTTCAGAATCCTATCACCTTCCCGTATACGGTGCCGGTGAGCGATGAAACTCCCACCGTAACGGTATACGCAAAATACATTGAAGGCAAGTTTTCCATCATCCGCAAGGCGGCGGATTTCGGCAAATCGATCAAAGCCGGGCTGAATTACTACATCGATGCGGATATTGACCTGACGGGAATCAAAATGACCGTCGGTGACGTCTATACCGGCAAATTCATCGGGAACGGGCACACCATCAAGGGGTTGACCGTAACCCGCAAGCAGGGCAAGCTGGACACGGCCTACGGGCTGTTCTGTGAGATTGCGAAAACGGCGGTGTTTGAAAATATCACTTTTGAGGATCTTTCGGTCAGCGTGGAGCTTGACAATGACCTGAACGGTCAGATCAACTATCTCGGTACGTTTGCGGGGCTCGTCCGGTCAGAGGCAACCTTTACAAACGTCAGCATTACGGGCGGGTTGACCTATAATTGTCACGGAAGAGACCTGAATGACAAACTGGTTATCAACGAGCTGTTCGGCGAGACGGAGCCGAACGCGGACATCAGCGGGATTGAAGCCACGGTCACGGTGACGGAAGTGACCGAATGATTTCGGAAATTTTTATAAGGAGATAATAATGATGAAGAAAACGATGATCAAGGTGCTCAGTATGGTTTTGGTACTCTGCACCGTACTCTCTGCCTTTGCTTCCTGTAACAAGAAGAAGCCGCATGACGATTCCAAGAACGCGATTTCCAATGAAGATACGCCGCTTGTTATCGCAAGCGAAGCATTGGACGGCGTGTTCAACCCCTTCTTCTACACCAGCGGCGCGGACGGCTCCGTCATCGGGCTGACCCAGATCGGGATGCTGAATACCGACAAAAACGGCAACCTGGTGTGCGGCTACGGTGAGGACTGCGTGGCACTGGACTACTCGGTAATCACCTTCGGCTCCGAGGAGCAGTACAAAATCAGCGGTGACTACAACGATTACTACACCAAGTACACCTTTGCTCTCAAAAACGGCATCAAGTTTTCCAACGGCGCATCCCTGACCGGTGCCGACGTTCTCTTTAACCTGTACACACTGCTGGATCCGAGCTATACCGGCTCCTCCACGCTGTACTCCACCAACATCAAAGGGCTGAAGGCTTACCGTGCACAGACCTACAACGAAAACGAGCAGGAAGCGATGGACAGCACCTTTACCGCGCAGGCGGTTGCCAGAATCAACGAGCTGGTTGCGTGGTGTGATAACGAAGCTGCCAAAATCGAGGATATGACCGAAAGACAAAAACAGATTGTTGCCAAAGCGGAAACCCTGTTCCGCGAGGAGCTGACCTCCGACTGGGCATCTGCCGACTCCTCGAAGGATTCGTACGAAAAATACGGTTTCAAGGAAACCTGGGAAGTCTTCCTTTATATGGAGGGTCTGATCACGGTGAAGGTGGAGAAGATTCAGAATGCGGACGGCACCTACACCACCAAGTACTATCCTCCGGAATACAACGATACCGACAAGCTGGATCACTCCAAGGAGGCAATGATCAATACGGTTTACGAATCCAAGATGGGCAAAACCGTGCTTTCCTCCTACAAAACCAATCTGAAATCCATCGTGGCAGGCGGTTGGGCAACTGCCGGCAACCTGCGCGATTATTTCAAATCGATCTGCATTTCCGATTACTTCAAAAACCTGGAAACGCTGAAGGTGCCGAACGTTTCCGGTATCACGCTGACCAGCGGCAACACCATCCCCTCCGATAACAACGGCGGCACGAAGACGCTGAGCGAGACCTGCGAGATTCTGGAAATCATCGTCAACGGTGTGGACCCCAAGGCGATTTACAACTTCTCCTTCACCGTGACTCCGATGAGCTACTATTCCACCGAGGAAGAAATTCAGAAATTCTCCGTGAAAGACAATCATTTCGGCGTGGCATTTGCGGACGCTGCCTTCTTTGAGCAGATGCAGCTCAAGCAGGTTCCCGTGGGTGCAGGTCCCTACAAGGCAACCACCCCGAATACCGACTGTGCCGAGGAAGGCAAAGTCCCCGCGAAGAATGACTTCTTCCGCGACAATATCGTTTACTACGAGAGAAACAACAACTTCTACACCGTGTTCGGCAATGACCCCGCCAATCCGAAGACCGAAGAGCAACTGAAAGAAGAGAACCCGAAAATCAGAAAGGTCCGTTACAAGGTCATTTCCTCCGATCAGATGTTCAACGCGGTGGCAGGCTCCAACCCGGAGGTTTACTACTCCGAGCCGCAGGCAACCAACAACAATATGACCAACATCAACAACGCAACCGGTATCGGCTACGCCAAGGCGGATAACCTCGGCTACGGTTATATCGGAATCAACGCGAAGTACGTCAAGGAAATTGAGGTTCGCCGTGCGATTATGTACTGCCTGGATACCAGCCTGTGCCTGGAATACTACGGCGGTCTTGCTTCCAGCCTTTACCGCTCGATGTCCTCCAACTCCTGGGCATATCCTTCCGGATGCCTGCCGTACTATGCGGAAAAGTCCTACGAGTGCACGTACAATGACGAGGGCAAGGTCATTGCCATCGGCAAATTCGATGAAAAGCTGGCGCAGAAGTCGGCAAGAGAGGAAGTAACTTCCATCGGTTACAGTATGGGTGAGGACGGCAAAATGAGAAATGCCAAGGGCGACACCCTGACCTTTACCTTTACGGTTGCCGGTGACAGCACCGACCATCCGGCGTGGAGAACGATGGCCAAGGCGGCTGACCTGCTCAATGCCATCGGCTTTGACGTTACCGTAACCAAGGATGCGAACGCGCTTTCCAAGCTCTCCTCCGGTACGCTTGCCGTGTGGGCGGCTGCGTGGTCCTCCACGATTGACCCTGATATGTATCAGGTTTACCACAAGGATTCCTCCGCAACCTCCATCCGTAACTGGGGCTTCCCTTATATTATGGAAGAAGGCACCGATGAGGAGAACGAACTGCTTGACCGTCTTGCCGAGCTGATCGAGGACGGCAGAGCCACCATCGACCAGGAAGCGCGCAAGGGCATCTACTCCGACGCGCTGGACTTGGTGATGGAGCTTGCCGTGGAGTGTGCTACCTATCAGAGACAGAATCTGTTTATCTGGAACAGCAACGTGATTGACTCCAATACGGTCTGCGAGGCAACGGCATATCAGTCCCCGCTCTCCAAGATCTGGAAGGTCAGCTTTGTACAGGGCTGACCGCCCCGCGAAATCCTTTCCCAAACTTTGCAGCTTTGTGCAGGGCGCGGTGGCACAAGAGGCGTCTCTTGTGCCACGCGCTTTGCGTGTTTTGTGAGACAGAGCAATTTTCGGGTTCCCTACTTATTCCCTAAATCAGAAAGGTTCGGCTTTTTATGACAAAGTACATCATCAAACGCCTGCTATATGCGATTCTGATCCTGTTTTGCGTATCGGTGATCATTTACTTTCTGGTGCGTCTTCTGCCTACGGATTTCGTAACGCAGAAGTTCCAGTCCCAGATTGATCAGGGTACCGTCAGTCAGGAAGACATCGATGAAATGTTGAAGCTCTACGGGCTGTATGACAACTCCTTTACCGGAATCGTAAAGGGCTATTGGGGTTGGCTGACCAGCGCACTCCGGGGCGATCTCGGCATCTCCTTCAAGTTCAACGACAAGGTGTCCACCGTGATTACCACCTATATGTGGATTTCGTTTGCGATTTCCGCCGTTGCACTGGTATTGGAGTTTCTGATTGCCATCCCGCTCGGCATCTATTCGGCTACGCATCAGTACGGCTGGTCGGACTATCTGGTAACGATACTTGCAATGATCGGTATCTCACTACCGTCGTTCTTCTTAGGGTCACTGCTGATTAAGGTGTTCTCGGTAGACCTCGGCTGGTTGCCCTTGCAGGGACTTGTGGATGCCACAAAGGACTACACGGGCTTTGCCGCCGTTCTGGATAAGGCACGGCACTGCATTTTGCCGATGGTTACGATGGTTATCCTGTCCATCGGCGGTCTGATGCGCTATACCAGAACCAACACGCTGGAGGTGCTGAACGCCGACTACATCCGCACCGCACGCGCCAAGGGGCTTTCCGAGCACGATGTGGTGTACAAGCACGTGTTCCGCAACACGATGATTCCGCTGGTTACGATGATGGCGGGAACACTGCCGAGCCTTTTCTCGGGTGCGATGATTACGGAGGAGGTTTTCTCCCTGCAGGGCATCGGTCAGAAGGCGTATCAGGCACTCCGTGCGGGCGATATCCCGTTTATTATGGGCTATAATATGTTCCTCGCGATTCTGACGGTAATCGGTACGTTCCTGACCGATATTGCCTATATGATCGTGGATCCGCGCGTGAAACTGACAAAGTAAGGAGGGCGGCATATGAAGCGTGAAGATTCCGAACTGAACAAAGAAGCCACCCTTGGTGAAGACGCCGCACAGATGGAGGAAACGCTCCACGATTCTGCGGCGGCATACTCTGACGGCGTGATGCGCCTGGCAGAGGATGCCACACCGGAGACTGCCCTTGGCGGGAATGTCACCGGGGAGGAGGCAGCCCCTGCCGAGAACGCGGAAAACGAGAGCTTTGCCGACAATGTGCGCATCATTTCTCCGATGCGGCTGGTGCTGCAACGGTTTTTCCGTTCCCGCCTTTCGATGGTGGGGCTTGTGATGATGGCGTTTCTGCTGATTTTCTGTTTCCTCGGTCCCGTGTTTATCGGCTGGGGGGAAACAGAGGTGGATACCAATTCCGGGGCAATCAAATACACGCCCTTCCCGCTGGAATATGAGGGTGCCGACGGCAAAACCTATTCGGCAGTCGGCGTTGACGCTTTCCAGCAGAAGGAGAACAAATACGCGCCCTGCTTCAGCAAGTCCGTGAACGCCAAGGGCAAAACGGCGTATCACATTTTCGGCACCGACGATATGGGCTACGACGTGCTGGTGCGTTTGATGTACGGCGGCAGAATTTCGCTGTCCCTTTCGCTCCTCGTGGTGATGGTCAACACCCTGCTCGGCGTTCTGTTGGGCGGTCTTGCCGGATTTTTCGGCAAGTGGGTGGATATGCTGATTATGCGTATCGTGGACATCATCAACTGTATCCCGACCCTGCCGATTCTGCTGATTATCAGTGCCATCCTTTCCGCCTACAATCAGAAAGGGAATATGGCACAGGCAATTTACATTGACAAAGCCTACAATATTTATATCCTGATGGGCGTGCTGACGCTCATTTCGTGGACGGGCGCGGCACGACTGGTGCGCGGGCAGATTCTGTCCCTGCGTGAGCAGGAGTATATGACCGCCTGCGAGGCGTTGGGTGTCCCCTCCGGCAGACGGATTTTCAAGCACCTGGTGCCGAACATTATGCCTCAGCTGATTGTTTCAATGACGCTTTCTCTCGGCAGTATGATTCTGTATGAGGCAACCCTCGGTTACCTTGACCTCGGCGTGCCGTATCCGAACGCATCCTGGGGCAATATCATCTTCCTTGCCAAGAAAACCGAAATTCTCAGCAACTATCCGAACATCTGGGTGCCCGCGGGTGTGTGTATCGTGCTTGCCGTTCTTGCGTTCAACTTTATCGGTGACGGTCTGCGCGACGCCCTTGACCCCAGAATGAAGCGTTGACGGAGGCACCTGAATTATGGCAGAAAAGCATTACCTGACCGCGAAGGAGCTTCGTAAAATCTCCCGCGAGAATATGAAGATCACCGCGGCATATGAAAAAAAGAAAAAACAAAAGGTTGACCCCAAATCCTACGAAACCGAGATGAAAAACCCCGGCAACGTGCTGGAAATCGAGAATCTGCACACCTTCTTCTTCACGGATGCCGGTGTGGTGAAATCGGTAAACGGCGTATCGTTTGAGGTGCCGCAGGGCAAGATTGTCGGCGTGGTCGGTGAGTCGGGCTGCGGAAAAAGCGTGACCTCGCTTTCCATTATGCAGCTGGTGCAGGCACCGCAGGGGCAGGTTGTGGAGGGTGAAATCCGCTTCAAGACCTCTGAGCTGTGCCTGGACGAGAACAAAAAGCCCATTCCGGTGTATGAAACCGATGAATACGGCAATGTGGTGACCGAGGAAGTGACCGATAAGCACGGAAAAACCGAAACGGTGCCGGTGCAGAAAAAGGACAAGGACGGTTTCCCCGTATTCAAGCGGGAGGATAAGGTTGTCAATATCGCGAAAATGCCCACGGCAGATATGAGAAAAATCCGCGGCAGGGAAATCTCGATGATTTTCCAGGAGCCGATGACCAGCCTGAATCCGGTGTTTACCATCGGGTATCAGCTGGATGAGGTGATTCTGGTCAACACTCCGGGTGCCACGCGCGAGGATGCCAAGAAAAAGAGCATCGAAATGCTGACGCAGGTCGGCATTGCCGCGCCGGAATCGGTGTATTCCAAGTACCCGCACGAGCTGTCGGGCGGGATGCGCCAGCGTGTGATGATTGCAATGGCAATTGCCTGTAACCCGAAGCTGATCATTGCCGATGAGCCGACCACGGCACTGGACGTGACGATTCAGGCGCAGATTCTGGATCTGCTGAAGGACCTGAAGGATAAGATCAACGGCTCTATTATGCTGATCACCCACGACCTTGGCGTGATTGCCGGAATGGCGGACTACGTGGTGATTATGTACGCGGGCAGAATCATCGAAAAGGGCACCGTGTACGACATTTTCGATCATCCGATGCACCCGTACACCATCGGCTTGCAGAAATCCAAGCCTGTGGTCAACAAGGATACCGAGTGGCTCTACTGTATTCCCGGTCGCGTGCCGAACCCGGTAGACCTGCCAGATACCTGCTATTTCAAGGATCGTTGCCGCAGATGCAATGAAAAGTGCAGCGGCAAATACCCCCCGCTGGTTCAGGTGTCGGATACGCACTTCGTAGCCTGCTACCGTGCAGAAGAAACCGACCCCAAGGAGGATTGAAATGGAAATAAATAAAGAAGATATCCTGCTTCGGGTGGAGCATCTGAAAAAATATTTTGTGGCGGATAAGGACTTTTTCGGCAAGCCCACGTCCTTTCTCAAGGCGGTGGACGACGTTTCGCTGACGGTGCCACGTGCTTCCACGCTCGGCATCGTGGGGGAGTCCGGTTGCGGAAAAACCACACTGGGGCGCACCATCCTTCACCTGCACGACATTACCGACGGCAAAATCATTTATGACGGTGAGGACATCACGCATTATAACCGCAAACAGCTGATGCCCCTGCGCCGCAAGATGCAGATTGTGTTTCAGGACCCGTATTCCAGCCTCCCGCCCCGTATGACGGTGGGTGAAATTATTTCGGAGCCGGTGGCAATCCACCATATCGTGCCGAAAAACGAAATCAACGAATATGTGCTGGATATTATGAAAAAGTGTGGTCTGCGTGACTTTTACTATGACCGCTACCCGCACGAATTTTCGGGCGGACAGCGTCAGCGTATCTGTATTGCGCGTGCGCTTGCCGTACAGCCGGAGTTCGTGGTTTGCGACGAGCCGGTTTCGGCGCTGGACGTGTCGATTCAGGCGCAGATTGTGAACCTCCTGAAGGAATTGCAAAGAGATATGGGGCTGACCTATCTGTTCATCTCCCACGATCTCTCGGTGGTGAAGCACATCTCCACGCACGTGGGGGTAATGTACCTGGGGTCGCTGGTGGAAATCGGCACGAAAAAGCAGATTTTCGATGCACCGTCCCACCCGTATACACAGGCGTTGCTTTCAGCG
>CAKSPL010000039.1 GCA_934481325.1 uncultured Eubacteriales bacterium
TGGAAGTTTTGCAAATTTCCGAAGAAACCTCCCTGTCAAAGACCCATATTTCCGTTTTCGGTCTGCACGAATTATGCGAGCCCAACTCATTCTTCGAGGGTAGAAAACTCCTCCGCCAATTCCGCGCGGAGAACCTTGCCCGAGGCATTCCGCGCAAACGGCTCCTCCCGCAGGGCATACATTGAAATCCGCTCAAAGGGGAGCAATTCCGAGTTGATGCTGTCCACCCACTCCGAGATGGCGGTGTCAAGATTTTCCATCCAGTCCAGCTCGCCGAACATATTCTTGGCATAGGTGAAATCGGGGCAGATGAACGCCGCCGCCACGTTGTCCTTTTTCTCCTCGTCATACACGCCCAGCACCACCGCCTCGCGGATAAAGGGATTCTGACAAAGCAGGGCTTCCAGTTCCTCGGGGCAGATGCGCTTGCCGCCGGCGGTTTCGATTGCGTTCTGCTTTCTGCCGATGACGTGAAGGAACCCGTCCGCATCGATACGCCCGATGTCGCCGGTGTAAAACCACCCGTCGCGCCGCAAGCCGGACTCCCGCACGGCTCCGCCGAGGTACCCCAGCATCACGTTTTCGCCCTTGTAGCGAATCTCGCCGCTACCGTCCGGCTGGGCGTTGTAAATATCCAGCACGCCGCCGAAAAGTGCCTTTCCTGCCGCGCCGTCCTTGTAGCTGTCATCACAGTTCAGTGCCGCAAGCCCCGCGCATTCGGTCAGCCCGTAGCCCTGAACGGCAAAAATGCCGAGCTGGCGCAATCCCTTTTGCATTGCCGCGGACGCCTGCCCGCCAAGCAGGAAAATGCGATTCAGCCGCCCGCCGAACATTGCGCGCTCGCGGGCAAGCAATTTTTCTTTCAGTGCCTGTCTTGCGGCAAGCGGACGCACGGGATCGGAAACGGCAATCAGACGGCGCACGGCGGTTTCCGCACCGCGGCGGGCAATATTCTCCCAGCATTTGCGGTAGAGTGCCTCAGCAAGGAACGGGAGCAGCACCATTGCCGTGGGGCGCACCTCCCGCAGATTTTTCCCGAGGGAATACAGTCCCTCGCCAAAGGCAACCGCCGCGCCGTAGCACAGCGGAACCAGCAATCCCGGCACGCACCCGAAGGCGTGCGAGAGCGGCAAAACCGACAAAAAGGTATCGGACGGTGTGAGATTTGCCATATATCCCACCCCGGAAACCGTGCGGCAGAGGTTGGCGTGGGAAAGCAGAACGCCCTTGGGCTTGCCCGTGGTTCCCGAGGTGAAAAAGACCACGGTGGGCGCGTTGCGGTCAATTTCCTTTTCAAACACGGAAGCCTCCCCCGCGCGGAGCAATTCCCTGCCCATTTCCACGAGGGACGCAAGCTCATCCGTGCAAACGGCAGTCACGCCCGAAAGCCCGGCAATGCGGGTTGCCTTGTCCGGCGCGTAAATCACCGCCGTGGCACCTGCCTCCTCTGCGATTTCGGCAACCGCGGGGGCGGGCAACGCCGCGTCCACGGGAACGGGAACCCCCGCGCCGCAAACCAGCGCGAAAAACGAAAGCACGAAGGCATAGCTGTTTTCCGCCACCAACAGCACCCTTGCCCCGGCGGGAATCCGACGGGAAAGAGCCGTACCGAGGGCTTCCGCCTCTGCCGCAAGGCGTGCATAGGAAATATCCCGATAATTGCCGTCCCGTTTTTCGCGGATGGCGGTAGCGGTGCCCTGTCTCAGGGCGGAATCCTCCAACATCACGCGCAGATTTTCAATCGTGCGCAAATTTTTTTGCATCGTGATTGCCATAATTCTCCTCCGTTTCGTGTTTTGTTTTTTGCTTGTTCGTGGTGGGCTGACGCGCCAAAGGAAACTTTTTGAAAAAAGTTTCCTTTGGAATCCTTTCAAAACTTTCACACGGCGGATGCCACACTTTGGGCGTGTGAACCCAAGGCAACGCGTGAGCCGTGTAGCCGCCGTCGAAGACGGAGTCCGCAGGTGCCCGGGGTTAGCCTTCCTTTTGTTTGAAAGGTTTTGGAGGGGTCAAGGGGGTGCCTTGCAGGGAAGGCACCTCCTTGCGCGTCCCCTTTCGTGTCAGACCTCCAGTTTCATTCCTTCCACGCTGGGGTATTTTGCCAGCAACGGGTCCACTTCGTCCCGGATGAACCGCTCTACCTGCGAGGGGCATCGCCCGATATAGGCGGCAGGGTCGGTGTGCGCGTTCAGCTCCTCGGCACTCAGCCCGAACCGAGGGTCGGCGGCAATGCGGGAGAGCAGGTCGTTGTCAAGCCCCTCCTCCTTCACGCGTTTGCCCGCCTCCATTGAAAGCGTGCGAATTACCTCGTGCAATTCCTGCCGGTCCCCTCCGCGCTTCACCGCGTCCATCAGAATATTTTCGGTTGCCATAAAAGGCAGCTCCTGCCGGATGCGCGCCTCAATCACTTTGGGGTAAACCACCAGTCCGTCGGTAACGTTGATATAAATATTCAGAATCGCATCCACCGCAAGGAACCCCTCCGCAATCGAAATGCGGCGGTTGGCACTGTCGTCCAGCGTGCGTTCCATCCACTGCGTGGCGGCGGTAACGGCGGTGTTGGTCACATCCGAAATCACGTAGCGGCACAACGCCCCCATCCGCTCGCAACGCATCGGATTGCGCTTGTAGGGCATGGCGGAGGAGCCGATCTGATTCTTTTCAAACGGTTCCTCCATCTCCTTGAAGGATTGCAGAAGCCGCAGGTCGTTGGAAAACTTGTACGCGCTTTGCGCAATGCCCGAAAGCACCGCCATCACGCGGGAATCGTATTTTCTGGTGTAGGTCTGCCCGCTGACCGGAACCGTGCGCGAAAAGCCGAATTTCTCCGCAATGTACGCCTCGATTCCGTCAATTTTCGTCTCATCCCCGCCAAGCAGCTCCATAAAGCTCGCCTGGGTGCCGGTTGTCCCCTTGGAGCCGAGCAGAGCAAGGGAGGAAAGGACGTATTGCAGGTCGCCGAGATCCAGCACAAGGTCGTAGAGCCAGAGTGTGGCGCGCTTGCCCACCGTTACCATCTGCGCGGGCTGCAGGTGCGTGTAGCCGAGAGCCGGCATTGCCTTGTAGCGCAGGGCAAAATCCCGCAGGTTTTTCATCACACGGCACAGTTTTCCCCGCACCAACGTAAGTGCGTCACGCAGGATAATCATATCGGTATTATCCCCCACGTAGCAGGAGGTGGCTCCGAGATGAATAATCGGGCGCGCCTTGGGGCATTGCTCCCCCCAGGCGTGAATGTGCGCCATCACGTCGTGCCGGAGCTTTTTCTCGTACGCGGCGGCTTTTTCATAGTCCACGTCGGTGGCGTGGGCGCGCATTTCGTCCAACTGCTCGTCCGTGATGTTCAGCCCCGCCTTCTGCTCCGCCTCGGCAAGCGCAATCCAGAGCGCGCGCCAGGTGGTAAACTTTTTATCGGCGGAAAAGAGATACTGCATCTCCCCCGAGGCATAACGGGTGGAAAACGGCGAAATATATGCGTTATTCGGCATAGCGGTTCCTTTCTAACTCCAATATTTGCGGTCAAGACTGCGCAGCTGAATCGCCTCGGCAATGTGCGGGGCGCGGATCAGTTCGCTTTCCTCCAGGTCGGCAATCGTGCGCGCCACGCGCATAATGCGGTCATATCCGCGCGCGGAAAGCCCCATACGGTCATACGCGGAGCGCAACATCGCGCCCGCCGCATCGTCGGTGATGCAGTATTTCCGGATGTCCGCCGCGTCCATTGCCGCATTGCAGGTCGCCTGACCGCCCATTCGGGCGTTGCCGCCCATTCGGGCGGCGGCAAAATTCCTTGCGCGCATCACACGCGCGCGGACGGTGGCGGAGGCTTCCCCCGTTTCCCCCGTTGCGGCAAGCTCGTCAAACGAGACGGAGGGCAATTCCACTTCAATGTCAATGCGGTCCAGGAGCGGCCCGCTGATGCGGGAAACGTACCGCTTTACCTCCTGCGGGGAGCAGGTGCAGGGGTGCGTGGGATGCCCGTAATACCCGCAACGGCAGGGGTTCATCGCGCCCACCAGCATAAACGAACACGGAAAAGTGACCCTGCCGCCGGCGCGGGTGATGGTCACACGGCGATCCTCCAGGGGCTGGCGGAGCGTATCGGTCACGGTTTTGGGAAACTCGGGCAATTCGTCCAAAAACAGCACCCCGTTGTGGGCAAGTGACACCTCGCCGGGGGTGGGATTGGTTCCGCCGCCCACCAGGCTGACCGCAGACATTGTGTGATGCGGAGAGCGGAAGGGGCGAGCCGAAAGCAGGGAGGTTCCCGCCGGGAGCGTGCCTGCCACGGAATGGATTTTGGTGGTTTCCACCGCCTCCTCGAACGAGAGCGGCGGGAGGATGGAGGGCAGGCGTTTGGCAAGCATTGATTTGCCCGTGCCGGGCGGGCCGATCAGCAGGATATTGTGTCCGCCCGCGGCGGCAATTTCCATTGCGCGTTTTGCCTGCCATTGCCCGCGCACATCGGCAAAATCAAGGGAATCACCGGGTGCCGCCGGGGAAAAGGCGTCCCCTCCCGCCGCAACCGGCGGGATGCACCCGGTGCCGTTGAGGTGCGCCACCAGCGATTTCATATCGGTCAGCGGATAGACCGTCATCCCTTTGACCGCCGCCGCTTCCGCGGCGTTCTCGGCGGGGACGAAAATCTCGGTCAGCCCCGCATCCCTTGCGGCAACGCACATACAAAGC
This sequence comes from uncultured Eubacteriales bacterium, assembly GCA_934481325.1. GTDB lineage: Bacteria > Bacillota > Clostridia > Oscillospirales > CAG-272 > Firm-07. The sequence continues at coordinate 4,690 of CAKSPL010000039.1, forward strand.
GCACCCCGCACCGGGCGCACGGAGCCGGAAAGCGACAATTCCCCAATCAGGCACACCCGGGAAAGGTCTGCCTCGCGGCGGATGGCACCCACGGTTTGCAGGATTCCCGCCAGGATTGCCACGTCAAACCCGGAGCCTTCCTTTTTGCGGTCGGCAGGGGCAAGGTTTACGGTAAACGCAAGCGGCGGAAAGCGAAAGCCGCTGTTGGCGGAGGCAGTGCGCACGCGCTCCTTAGCCTCGCGCACGGCAAGGTCGGGCAGACCCACGATTTCAAAGCCGGGAGTGCGCTCGCGCGCGTCACATTCCACCTGCACCAAAAATCCGTCAATCCCGGCAATGCCGGCACTGAGTACCGTTGACAACAACGCACCCGCCCCCCTTTTGCAAAACCCCGCCGCGGCAGTGCCGCGGCGTTTTGCCCATACCGCGGCGCGGTGTGGGCATTCCGGATTCAGTATAGCACATTCCGGGTCTTTTTTCAAGCGGAGTTTGGCGAGCGCGTTAGGAAAATTTTGCACACGCGAGGACGCAGGGACGCGAGGGGATGCGCAAGGGGGTGCCTTTTTGGAAAGGCACCCCCTTGACTCCCTTCAAAGCTTTTCAAACAAAAAGGTCTTTTGCCGCCGGGCACCTGCAGCGCGGGTGCCGGCTGTTTTATTGTTTTACGATGACGTACGGTTCGCTGTCCGTGATGTTGCGCACGTGCGGGCAGGTGATGGTTTCGCGATAGTCCGGCGCGACAAAGCGCACCGCGTTGCGGATAATGGTCTGCACGTTGGCATCGTAAAAAGTGGGGAAGGACTCGTGCCCGGGCTGGAAGTAGAAAATCTTGCCGTTTCCGCGCTCCCAAAGGCACCCGGAGCGGAACACCTCGCCGCCCGAATAATTGCCGATCAGCAACAGCTTATCCGGCGTGGGGATGACAAACGGCTCACCGTAGGTCTCCTCGTGTTCCAGATAAAAGCAACGGTCAATGCCCCGCGTGATGGGGTGCGAGGGTTCAATCACCCACAGCCACTCCGAATCCCCGCTCTCCCGCCAGGTGAGGTTGCAGGAGGTGCCCAGCAGGTAACGGAAGGGCTTGGAAAGGTGCGCGGAATGCAGGAAAATCATCCCCATTCCGTCCAATACCGCGTTCCGTACGAGCTTTGCAATCTCGTCCGGCACCTGACCGTGCGCTATATGCCCCCACCAGATCAGCACGTCCGTTTCGTCCAACAGCTCTTTGGTGATGCCGCAGTTTTCGTCGTCCAGGACGGCGGTTTTGACGGTGATGTCCTCCTCCTTGCCGAGAAAATCGGCAATGCAACGGTGAATCCCCTCGGGGTAAATTGCCTTTACCCGGTCGGAGTTTTTTTCGTGGCGGAATTCGTTCCAAACCAATACTCTGATCATCTTTTTTCTCCTTTTTACAACTTTTTCCGTGATATCCGGCGAAATCAGTCCGCCTGTAACGGCAGGGTGCATTCAAACGCCCCCTCGCCTGCTACGAACACTTTTTTGGCGTATTTCTGCACCATCCGGCGCGTAACCGCACTCCATTCCGGGTCGGCATAACGCAACGGCCCCCACGGTGCCACCAGGGGTGCCGGCCATAGCACCACCGGTGCCTTGATGCAGTCATAAAGCTCATCGGTGCCGCCGGGATACCCGTGATGCGCCACCTGAACCACATCGCTTTCCAGTCCGTTGCCGTATCGCGCGCAGAACAGTGGCGCGCCGCTTTCGGCAATGTCCCCAAGGAACATCCATTTCTGCCCCGCCGCCCGCACGCGGAACACCAGCGAGGTATCGTTGAAATTGTGCAGACGATGCGGCATCGGGTAGTCCTCAAAGGTGAAGAGCAGCTCCACCGTCAGCCCCGAGAGGTAAAACCGCTGACCCGTGCGCGCCTTGATGACCCTTGCCCCCTCAAACCGCGCCACACATTCGTCCCAGTTTGCCAAGAACCCCGCCACGAAGGTATCGCCCATTTCGGTGAGGCGGCTCTTTCCCGGGAAGCTGTAAATTACGGTTTCCAGCTTCACCTTTTCGGCATAGTCCCGCGCAAAATCGAAAAACGCGCCGATGTGGTCGATATGGGCGTGGGTGAAAATCCAAGCCGCAATCACGGGCGTTTTCCCCTCCGCCATCCGGGAAAGCGCGGCAAAAAGCCGGTCGGCAATGCCGGGGGTGTTCCACCCACCGTCAATCACGAAAAACTTTCCGTCCGCAAGGCGGAAAATATAACTCATCCCGCAGTCTACCTTTTCGAAAAGGTCGCCCTCCTGGCGGAAAAGAATCGGTAAATCTCCGCACGGTACGGGGGTAATTGCCGGAAGGGCGGTTTTTGCCATCGGCTCCGATACCGCGCGCAAAATCCCGTCGCTCGTTGCAAACGAAAGGCTCACCACCGTGCTGTCGTTATAATAGGTTGCCGCACGCACCGCGCCCTCGGCAAATTCCGCGTGCCGCGAAAAGCCCGCCGCCGAAAGTGCCGCACCGTAAGCCGAAAAGTCCGCCTCATCGGCACCTGCGCGGGTCAGCAGAAACGCGCCGTCCCCCACGTCGTCCGTCCGGTAAGGCGCGGGAAACGGGGGGAGCGATGCCACCGCCCAGCTTTTTTCCAGCCTTTCACGAACGATGTCCGCGTGTTCGTCTCTTGCCGCGGCAAGCGCACTTCGTGCCTCGTTGCGGTATTTCTGCGCCTCGTTGCGATAGCGTTGCACGTCCGCCAGCAATTGTTTCAGTTCTTCTGTAACGGATGGTTGCAAAGAGGTGTTGTTTTCTTCCATCAGAATAGTCTCCGTTCCCGGCAGTGCCGCGCACTGCCCGATTCCGGGCTTTCCCGGTACGTCCATCTTAACACATCCCCCTCGCGCCTGTCAATCGGTTTTGAAAATTTTGCCGCGGAGCCGCTGACCCCCGCCCGCGCGGTATTCTCGGAGAAAGTTGCAAAACCTCCGCAGAGTCTGCTACCTTGACATCGTCTAAGGAAGAAACCCGGCTTTACAGCCGGGTTTCTTTTATTTCCCGTTTTCGGTCTGCACGAATTATGCAAGCCCTCACCAAGTGAGGTCTTTGAGCCGCTTCTTTTTGCGGATCGGGTGCGCGATGGCAAAGCTCACACTCGCTACCACCGTCACCGCGCCGCCACCAATCAGCACATACCAGAAATACGCGGGCTTCGTCTCGTTTTTCTGCGCGCCGCAGACCGTGCAGGTTTCGTGAATCTCGCCCTTCGTGAAAAATCCGCGCTTGGAAATTTCCTCGGTCAGCCAGGTATGATCCCGCCCCTCGGGGTTGGGCATCCCGCAGTACACGCAAACGTCGGCACAGGGCTTGTCAGCGTCCTTTTTCTCAAACCGATGATTGCAACGGTAGGTAAAGGTGTAGGTGGTGTCGTCCTTTTTTTTGAAATTGCCGGAAAACTCCGAGGTTCCCTCCACCAGCAGTCCGTCAAAGGTTTTGGCACTCACGGTGTAGGCATCCCCGATATGATAGCCGCCCACGGTGTAGGAGGAGAACACGTACCCGTCCTGGTTTTTACATTCCACCCGGATATGCTCGCCGAAATGGATTTTGTCGATTGCCTTGTCGTCCTCTCCGGTCAGGGTGTTCTGATAGTCCATCCACAGCACCCTTTCGCGGAAATCCTCCTCGGTGCCGGCATAATAAATGGTTTCCAGATTTTTGGCGCGGTAGAATACGATTTTATCCACCTTTTGGATGGAGTGGGGCAGATAAACGGTCTTTAAGGTGTCGCAATTGAAAAACGAATAACGACCCAGCGACAGCACGCCCTCCTCAAGATAGGCGGTTTCAACGTTTTTGCGCTGTTCGGCGTGACCGATCCACGGAATCCACGACGCTTTGGCGTAAATAAACATTGCCTGCTCGCCCTTTTCCGGGGCGCACCACACGCGAAGCACCTTGGTATCGGTGTTCAGCTCATAATAAATCTGATAATTGGGGGCAAGCGAGAGTGCTTCGTCCCCGCTCAGATCCTCCGACGGCGTATCCGGCGCGGGAGCCGGGGGAAGCTCCGGCTCCTCCCCGGAATCCTCGGAGTCCGACCCCCCGGTGCCGGAGC
>CAKSPL010000040.1 GCA_934481325.1 uncultured Eubacteriales bacterium
GTACATCAGCAGTCATTTTCAGGAGCTGAAAGAAAAGTCCTACACGGTTCAGCTCAATGCCGCGGTAAAGGAGCGGCTTGCCGGTATGCACCCGGAAATGACGAAATTCGGCGCGTCCCTGGACGTATGCAACCTGCGGGCGATTGATGCCGGCGGGCGGGAGGGCGCACCGGTCGGGTTGATTGCGGCCGGCTGTGCCGGTGCCGTGCTGATTGCCGGCGGTGCCGTGCTTCTGATCCGCAAAAAGCGGGGCAATGGGAAAACCGCAAAATAAGACGAGAGGACGGATACTGCTGTGGAAACGCTGTTGGAATATCTGTTTTTGCTTTGCAGTTGCGCGACGGCGGGCTGGGTGTTGGAATTTGTATATCGCGGAATCTGCCACCAAAAGGTGGTTAACCCCGGGTTTCTGACCGGGTGTTGCCTGCCGATTTACGGCATCGGCGGGGCGATTCTTTATTTTCTTTCGGGATTGAAGCTGCGGTTTTTGCCGAACGAGGCGTGCCGCGTGGCGGCGATTCTTGTGCTGGCAATGCTGCTGATGACCCTGATTGAACTGATCGGGGGGCTGATTTCCCTGAAATACTTCCGTGTGCGGCTATGGGACTATTCCAAACGCTGGCTCAATTACAAGGGCGTGATTTGCCCGCTGTTTTCCGCCATTTGGGGTGCTATTTGTGCGGGGTACTACTTTTTCCTGTATCCGCCGCTCCACAGGGTGGCGGTGCGCGTGATTGATTACCCCTTTGCCATTTTGCTGATCGGCATTTACGTAGGGGTGTTTTTGGTGGACTTCTGCCACTCCGTGGGGCTGATGCAACGTCTGCGCGCCTACGCGGGGCAATTGCGTACGCATCTGAATCTCGATCAGATCAAAGCCACCGCAAAGGAGTACTTCAAGGAGCAGACCGGCAAGGCGCACGCGCCGCTCAACTTCCACAAATCCATTGCCAAATATCTCAATGAATTGCACGGCTATCGGGAGGAGATTCAGCAGAAATGGGGCAAAAAGAAATGAACGGCGAGGTGGATTATACCGCCTTCCGCCGGGTTCTTGCCGAGGTGTTGCCCCGCGGCAGAGTGGCGGAAATGAAAAATTATTTTTCCCATTCGGACGTTACGGTGTACCGCCACTGCATCCGTGTGGCGTTTGCCGCCTATACCTTTGCGGTGCGCCATCGGATAAAGTGCAATCTCGGCGCGCTGGTGCGCGGGGCACTCCTGCACGACTATTATCTTTATGACTGGCACGACAAAAACAAGGGCTTCCGTTGGCACGGCTTCAAGCATCATCGCTTTGCGCTTGCCAATGCCGAGCGGGATTTTGACCTTTGCGATACCGAGCGGGATATCATCGGCTCGCATATGTTTCCGCTCACCTTCTGGCGGGTGCCGCACTGTCGGGAGGCGTGGCTGGTTACGCTGGCGGACAAAAAGGTGGCGGCGGAGGAAACCTTGCGCAAATACCGCCTTTGCAAGGAACGGAAAAAACAGGAGGAATAGCCTCCGGAAGGACGGAATATGGAACGCGTATCCAAAGAAAACTATTATCTGGACATTGCCGCCACCGTGGCGGAGCGAAGCACCTGCCTTCGTCGGAAATTCGGGGCGATTATCGTGAAAAACGACGTCATCGTTTCCACCGGCTATAACGGCGCACCCCGCGGGCGCAAAAACTGTACCGATCTTCTGTTCTGTTATCGGGAAAAGCTGGGGATTCCGCGCGGGGAACGGTACGAGCTTTGCCGCTCGGTACACGCGGAGCAGAATGCCATCATCGCCGCACCGAGAGAGCAGATGCTGGGTGCCACAATGTACATTGCCTGTGTGACGCCGGACGGTGAATTGCTCGGCGGCACCAACAGCTGTATGATGTGCAAGCGGACGATTCTCAATGCGGGAATTGCCACCGTTGTGGTGCGCGACACGCCGACCGTGTACCGTGTCATCCCCGTGGCGGACTGGATTGAGGACGATGATTCGCTTTCCGGAAAATTCGGATATTGAAAAATGCGGGGTTGGAAATGAGAAAAAAGAGCTTGTTGCCCATTTTGCTGGCGGTGCTGTTGCTGTTTGCCTCCTGCGAGGGGAAGGCACGGTTTACCGTCAGTGAGGACGGGTATCTGTTTACCGACCGCAAAACCGGGGTGGTGTATACCGCGCTTTCCCCCGCGTTTGAGCCGGCAAAAGGAAGCACGGAGTGCGGAAAATGCCGGATGCCGGGCGGCACGGAGCTGACCCTGCGGGAAATCCCGGGGCTTGACCCCGGCATTTGGCTAGCGGACGATGAAAAAACGCTGTATTTTGCAGGGGACTCCTTGCCCGACCCCGCCGAGTGGACGGTGAGTGCCGTGCTTTTTTGCGAGGAGGATGCAATCAGCATAGAACGCTCGCGCCTGACGCGTGCGGAAAACGGAGCGGCACTCACGGCGTTTACAACGACGTGGTTTTTGGGGGATGCGGTGGAGCTTTCCCCTGCCTTTCCAACCTTTTTCCGCACCGCCAAGCTGATGTTTTCCGAAGTATCCAACATTTATTATTGTATTACCTACTATCGGTATGAGGACGGCAGTGCGGTCCTGTTCGAGCAGTTTTCGGGCAGAGCCGTGGCACTGCCCGCCGAGATTGACGCTTTGCTTGGAGTGAACTGATATGAATGTGGCAGAACCCGAAACCGTTGAAAAAAAAGAAATACTGCACAGGGAGGAACCCCTGAAGGTGCTGTTCGTCTGCACCGGAAACACCTGCCGCTCCCCGATGGCGGCGGCATTGCTCAACGACGCGGCGAGAAAGAGGGAGGTCTGCTCCGCCGCGCCGACCCCGCCGCCGCGGGTAATTGCGGCTTCGGCAGGGATTGCCGCGCACGAGGGCGACCCCGTTTCGCCCGAGGCCGTCACCGTGCTGGAGGAGGCGGGCGTGCCGGACACGCCGGAAAATCATTACCGCGCGCATCTTGCGCGAAACCTGACTGAACGGATGATGCAGGAGGCGGACGTGATTGTGCCGATCAGTGCTGCGCACGCAATGCAGGTGATTCTGCGTTATCCCGCGTACGCCTCCAAGGTGCGGCAACTGCCGATGGATATTCCCGATCCTTACGGGCAGGGGGTGGAGGCTTACCGCGTATGCCTTGCCCGGTTGAAGCTGGCACTGGCAATGTGTGCCTTCGGAGAAGAGTCGTGACGGTGCGGCTTCTTCAAAAAGAGGACATTCCCGCCGTGGCGGCACTGGAGCGGGCGTGCTTCGGCACCCCGTGGAGCGAAAAAGCGTTGGAATACCTCACGGGCGCGGACGCGTTCGGCGTGGTTCTCACGGCCAGGGACGGCACGGTGCTGGCGTATGCGGGATTGACCGTCTCGCTGGACGACGGCGCGCTGACCAACGTGGCTACCGCCCCCGCGATGCGGTGCCGCGGGCTTGGCGAGCAGGTATTGCGGGCATTGATCGGGGAGGCGCGCCGCCGCGGCGTAACGCACTTTTCCCTGGAGGTGCGGGAGTCCAACCTTCCCGCTCTTGCGCTTTACCGGAAGCTGGGCTTTACCGTGGCGGGTAAACGCCCCCGGTTTTATCGGGAGCCGGTGGAGGCGGCGTTGGTGATGACACTGGACGCCCCCCTTCCCGAAACAAAATCAGAATCAGACAAAGCAGGATAAATATGTACATTTTCGGTATGGAAAGCTCCTGTGACGAAACCTCCGCCGCCGTGGTGCGTGTGGAGGGCGATAAACGGGAGATCTGTTCAAACATTGTGGCGTCTCAGATTGACACGCACCGTCTTTACGGCGGCGTGGTGCCGGAGATTGCCAGCCGCGCGCATATTGAGGCGGTCAGCGGCATCACAAGAGAGGCACTTGCCGTGGCGGGCGTTGGCGTGAGCGAGCTTTCCGCCGTGGCGGTAACGGCGTTCCCCGGGTTGATCGGCGCACTTCTCGTCGGGGTGAATTTTGCCAAATCCTTTGCCTTTGCCAACGGGATTCCGTTGGTGGCGGTGGATCACATCAAAGCACATATCGCGGCGGCATACCTTGCCGACGCGGCGTTGAAGCCGCCCTTCCTTGCGCTGGTGGTATCGGGCGGGCATACCGCGATTTTTGACGTGGAAAGCGAAACCTGCTTTCATCGCATCGGTACCACGAGAGATGACGCGGCAGGCGAGGCATTTGATAAAATCGGGCGGGTAATCGGGCTGCCGTACCCCGGCGGCGCGGCATTGGACAAGCTGGCAGGAGAGGGCAACCCGCGGGCGGTGCGCCTGCCTTCCCCCGCGCTGGCGGGCGATACGCTGGATTTTTCGTTCAGCGGGCTTAAAACCGCCGCCCTCAACGAAATCAATCTGTGGAATCAGAAAGGAATCCCCGTGCCGCGTGCCGATCTTGCCGCCTCCTTTACCGAGGCGGTGGTTTCGGGTATTGCCGCCAAGGCGGATGCCGCACTTGCGCGCACCGGGCGAAAGACCCTGGTGCTGGCGGGCGGCGTTGCCGCCAATTCCCACTTGCGTGAGCGGCTCGGCAAAGTCTGTACCGCGCGGGGGGCGCGCTTTTCGGTGCCGCCCGTGTCGCTTTGCGGAGATAACGGCGCAATGGTTGCAATGGCGGGTTCGTTTGAATTTCTTGCCGGACGGCGTGCGGGGACCGACCTCAACGCCAGTGCCGCAGACGGCGACGCCTGACCCCGCGGCAGTTCGCAGACGCCGCCTGCCCCCCGCGTGGCGTGGCTTGCATACAGCACGCCGCTCCCTCTTTGCGGTGGTTCGCAGATGGCACCCCCGCCCGTGCGGGCGGGGGGGGAGTGGCTTGCAGATGACAAAATCCGACCTGCCGGGCTATGACGAAAAAAAGCAATTTCAGCGTTTTTCATAAACTTTCGGCATTTTCTCAAAAAACGGGTTTTCAACAGGACTTTTCCACAGCCTGTGGAAAAGTGTGAATATCCGGAGGAATATTCATCCAAAATCAGGAAAAAATCGCGTTTCGGCACCGGAAACTCCCCTTTTCACGGCATTTTCTGTGGAAAACCCTGTGGGAAGTGTGGATAACTTTTATGCAAAAATGCTTGTGGAAAATCCACAGGCGGAAATTTTCCCGGTTGTGCGTTTTCCCTCCCGGTGCCGAAAAAGATTGTGCAACTTTATGAATTTTATCGGAATCGGAAAAATTTTTCGGAGGAAGCTATGGAAAAAGAAGATAAAAAACAGATCCTGCCCGAGCATCCGGTGACGGTCAGTCCGGCGGTCATCCGGAGACTGCCACGGTATTTCCGGTATCTGCGTGAGGTCATCAGAGAGGGGCGGCTCCGGATCAGCTCCGGGGAGCTTTCCGAAAAAATGAACGTGACCGCTTCCCAAATCAGACAGGACCTCAATTGCTTTGGGGAATTCGGCCAGCAGGGGTACGGTTATAACGTGAATTATCTTTACACCAAAATCTGTGAGATTCTCGGCGTGGGGGAAGGGTACACCGCCGTGGTAATCGGCGCGGGAAACCTGGGGCGTGCCCTGTCGCGCAATCCGATGTTTGAAAAACGCGGGGTGGACGTGGTGGCTCTGTTTGACACGGCACCCGAGCGCGTGGGGCAGTCGGTGGGCGGAATCCCGACGCTGGATATGGCGGAACTGGAGTCCTTTTGCCGCAAAAACCGCGTGGACATTGCCGTGCTGACCTTGCCGAAGGAATACGCCGCCGAGGCGGCGGAGCGTTTGGTGCGCGCCGGGGTAAAGGGACTGTGGAACTTTACGGGCAAGGAGCTGGATCGGCTTTTCCCGGACACGGTGGTGGAAAACGTGCATATCGGGGATTCCCTGATGACGCTTTGTTATGAATTGCATTGCCGGGAGGATATGGAGTGAAACTGAAATTTCAATACGGGGGCGGCGCACTGGTTCTGCCGGACACCGTGACCGAGAAAATGGACCGTGCCACCGACCAGGATCTGCGGATTCTCCTGTGCCTTGCCGCAAATCCCTACGTCGCCACGGACGGAGAGCGGGCAATCAGAGAGGTTGCCGCGCGGCTTTCCCTGGAAAAAGCCACGGTGGAGGTTTCGCTTTCCTTCTGGCGTGGCACGGGGGTCATTGTAAAAGAAGAGGATCAGGCTCCCCCGGAGAAACCGAGAGCCGTGAAAAGCGTGCGAAAAGCCGCGGCAAATGCCGCAATCGCAGGCGCAGGCAACCCCGCGGATGCGGGCAAAGGTGCCGCCGGCACCGGCAAGAACGCTACGGGGGGTGCCTCCGGTGCGGGTAATCCCGTGGATGCGGGCACTGTTGCGAATCCGGGCAATCCCGCGGGTGATGTTGCGCGTACTGCAAAAAAGAAGCCCGCCCCGCAAGCTGCCGCCGAATCGCCCACGGCTCCCGGGGCGGCAGGCACCGCCGGCAAGGAGACGGTGCTGATTCCGGAAAAGGGATTGCCGGTGTATTCCGCCGAGGAATTGGAAAATCTGATTGCGGGCAATGCGGCAATGCAGGAGCTGCTCAACGCCGCCCAACAGGTGTTCGGCAAAATCTTCAACACCGCCGAGTTTTCGGTGGTGGTGGGAATGGTGGATCACCTCGGCTTTGACGGGGAATACGTCCTGCTGATTCTTTCCCATTGCCGCAGGATGAATAAAAAGTCCATCCGCTATGCGGAAAAGGTGGCACTCTCGCTTCACGATGAGGGGATTACCGACGCCAGAAATCTGGAGGAGCATCTGCACGCCATCGAACGCACGGCACAGGCAGAGGGCAGAATCCGCAAAATGTTCGGCATCGGGGCAAGACAGCTGACGCCCAAAGAAAAAGCAATGATCGGCAAATGGGTGGGGGAGATGGCGTTCTCCACCGACGTGATTCAGAAGGCATACGAGATTACGGTGGATTCCACCAAGGAGCACACCGCGTCGCTTTCCTATGCCAACACGATTCTCGAACGCTGGCACGCCGCGGGGCTTCGTACCGCCGAGGATGTGGATGCGTCACTTGCCGAATATAAAAAGAAAAAGGAAAACAACGCAAGCAGCTTTGACGTGGACGAATTTTTTGCTGCGGCATTGAAACGCACCTACGGAGGTTGAAATGGGGTACAGCAGAGAGGCATATCGCCGCATTCGTGAGGCGTATAAAAGTAAATACATCAAAGCCGAGGAGGAGGCGGATCGCCGCACCGCCGAGGTACACGCCAAATGCCCGGAGTTGGCACAGATTGACCGGGAGCTTTCGGGAACTGCCGCCGAAATCGCCCTGGCGGTAATCGGGCAGGGCGAGGAATGGCAGAAAAATCTGGACGCGGTACGCGCAAAAAATCTTGCCCTGCAACAGCGGCGGGTGAAGCTGCTGGGGGATCTCGGTTACCCTGCCGACTACACACAACCGCCCTATGAATGCCCCAAGTGCAAGGATTCCGGCTTTGTGGGGGTGGAAATGTGCGAGTGTATGCGAAAGGAACTGATTTATGCCGCGTTTGCGGAATCGGGGCTTGGGAACCTGGTGCGCACACAGTCATTTGAAAATTTTGACCTTGGCTACTATCGGGCAAATGCCGCCGAATATGCGCAGATGCGCCACAATTTCGAGCTTGCCCGGACATATGCGGAGGGGTTTGATCTTCACGCGGGAAATCTTCTTTTCTGTGGCGGAACGGGACTGGGCAAAACCCACCTTTCCACCGCAATTGCCCGCCGAGTGATTGAAAAGGGCTACGACGTGTGCTACACCAGTGCGGTCAATCTCCTCGGCTCTTATGAGGCGGCGCGGTTCGGCAACAGTGCTTCGCAGGCAGACGGGGGAGACACCAAACGCTATGACGAATGCGATTTGCTGATGATTGACGACCTCGGCACGGAGGTTACCAATCAGTTTACGCTTTCCTGCCTGTATATGCTGCTCAACAACCGCATCAACCGCGGACTTCCTACCGTGGTCAGTACCAATCTGACCCCAAAGGAATTGAAAACGCGATATGTGGACCGCGTGGCAAGCCGCTTGCTCGGGGAATTTGTGCTGGTGCAGTTTGTCGGCTCCGATGTGCGGATGCAAAAGCTGATGAAAAAGTGAATAAAATACAAGGGATGTACGGAAAATAGGTACATCCCTTATTTATATAGGAAAGGAAAGTGCTATGCAGGAGACAAAGGAACTGATCCGCGAGGAGGATTTTCTCGGTGAGATCTATAAAAACACCAAAATGGGGGCGGATTCCATCATCAATTTGCTCCCGAAGGTGAAGGATGACGGGATGCGGAGCGCGATGACGATGCAGTTGGACGGCTACGAACGGTATGCGGCACGCGCCGCGGCGGCATTGGAGGAGCGGGGGGCAGAAGCAAAGAAAGAAAACGTGATGACCCGCTTCGGTGCCAGAATGGGAATGGTGTTCAACACGATGCTGGATTCCACCACCAGTCACATTGCCGAGATGATGATTGAGGGCTCCAATATGGGAATTACCGATATGACCAAGCTCCTCAATAATTTTGAAGTGGGGAACGGGGACAGCGAGGCGGTGCGCCTGGCGCGCGAGGTGGTGCGCTTTGAGGAGCACAACCTCGAAATGCTGAAGCCCTATCTTTGAAACAGCCGGCAAGCCCGGAACCTCTCCCGCAAAAAAAGACGGCAAAAGCCGTCTTTTTTTGCGGAGCTTACGCAGTCTTTCCCAAAAAC
>CAKSPL010000041.1 GCA_934481325.1 uncultured Eubacteriales bacterium
AATACCAAAAGGCGGAGCATATGCTCCGCCTTTTGCAAAAATCAGATCAACGCCTGCATTTTGAGAAACAGAAATACCAGAAGTGCGGCGTGAAGCACAATCCCAAGGAGGTTCACCGCCGTAAAATACCAATGTTCCCCTTTGGTTTTGTGGCGGAAAATCCGCATCGCGGCAAACCCGCCGAATGCCCCGCCGAAAAAGGACATCCCAAGCAGCGTTTTTTCCGGCACACGGCGCGCGCCGCGTTTTGCCCTTTTCTTATCCGACCCGTATGTAGCAAAGGTCACAAAAGACAAAAGCACCAGATAAGCAAGATAAACAAAGAAAACAATATTCATTCTTCTTCCTGTTTGGGCTTGGAGTAATCCTGTTTGCGGATTTTACCGTCCTTTTTGTGGATGACAATGCCGCCCTCCTGCATTTCGGCAATGGTTTCGGCATAGGCGATTGCCGCCTTCTGCGTGTCAAACAGTTTGAGGGCTTTTTCCGCCTTTTCCCCTTTGACCTGCCATTTTCCGTCCTCGCGGTAGGAAATATGATATTTTTGTCCGAACGCCATAAAAAATTTCCCCTTTCGAGTAAAAATAATTTACCACATCCATTATACCTGAAAATCCGTCCTTTTGCAACGGTTTTTTGTGAATTTCAAGAAAATACCACAAAAAAATCACATCAACCGTCCGCACCCCTCAAATCCGCGCCCGGGCGGGAGGTGCGTTCCCTGCGGCGTGCCGCGACCTTGCCTCGCGTGGGGGAGTTCCTCACCGCGGGCGTGCGGCAAACTTGCCACGGGTGGGCAATTCTCACCACGGCGTGCCGCGACCTTGCCTCGCGTGGGGTATTCCTCACCGCGGGCGTGCGGCAAACCCCAGCTTTCTCTGCACCTTGGAAAGGGTTTTTTGAGCAAAATACGCGGCGGTGTCCGCGCCCTTTTTCATCATCGCTTCCAAGCCCGCCTTGTCGGCAAGCAGCTCGGCAAAGCGTTTCTGCACGGGTGCCAGCGCGTCCGCCGTCACCTCGCCGGTGGCGGTTTTCAGGTCGCCGTAGCCCTTGCCCGCAAATTCGCGCTCAATCTCCGCCATCGTTTTTCCGGTAAAGGCGGAATAAATGGTCATCAGGTTATTTACGCCGTCCTTGCCCTCGGCAAAGCGCACCTCGGTATCGGAATCGGTCACCGCACGGCGGAATTTGCGGATGATGGTATCCTTATCATCCAGAATATACACCACGGCATTCTGATTTTCATCGGATTTGCTCATCTTCTTCGTGGGGTCGGCAAGGGACATAATCCGCTTGCCGGTGGTGGGAATCAACGGCTCGGGGCGGGTAAAGGTATCCGGGAAGAAGTGGTTGAAGCGGTCGGCAATGTCACAGCAGATTTCCACGTGCTGCTTCTGATCCGCCCCCACCGGCACCACGTCGGTCTGATACAGGAGAATATCCGCCGCCATCAGCACGGGATAGGTGAACAGCCCCGCATTGATATTATCGGCGTGCTTGGCACTCTTGTCCTTGAACTGCGTCATACGGGAAAGCTCCCCGAACATTGTAAAGCAGTTCAGCATCCACGCAAGCTCCGCGTGCGCGGGGACGTGGGACTGCACGTACAGCGTGTTTTTCTCCGGGTCCAGTCCGCACGCCACGTACAGTGCCAGCGTTTCATAGGTATGCCGCCGCAAATCCGCCGGCACCTGCCGCACCGTGATGGCGTGTTCGTCCGCCACGCAGTAAAAGCACTGATACGCCTCGGAATACGAGGAAAAATTGGAAAGCGCGCCGATATAGTTGCCGATGGTCAGATTTCCGCTCGGCTGAATCCCGGAAAAGCAGACCTTTTTGTTTTCACCGTTTACGTTCAACATTTTATGATTCCTTTCTTTTTTTCATCACAGGCTCTCGCGCGCCGCGGCTCCAAGGCGCAGACAGCCTTCTCTGATCTGTTCCTCGGTGGGGGTGGAATAATTGAGGCGGAACGCACGCGACGGCGCACCCGGTGTGCAATCAAAGGTTGCCCCCGGCACCACCGCCACCTTTTTTTCCAATGCTTTCTTCACAAACGCCGCGCCGTCCGCCCCCTCCGGGAGCATACACCAAAGGAACAGCCCGCCCTCCGGGCGTGTAAAGGTGATACCGTGCGGCAGCTCTCTTTCCAGACATTCCAGCATCAGGGCGCATTTGCGGCGATAAATCGCGCGGATTGCGCGGATGTGCGCATCCAGGTCGCACCCGGTCATATAGCGGTGACAGAGAATCTGAAAAAACTGATTGGTATGCACGTCCTCCACCTGCTTGGCAATCACCATTTTGGCGGTGATGGCGGCGGGGGCTGTCACAAATCCCACGCGCATCCCGGCAGAAAGAATTTTGGAAAAGGTGGAGCAGTAAATCACCAGCCCCTCGGTGTCCATACTTTTGACAGTCGGAACGTCCGCCCCCGCAAAACGCAATTCCCCATACGGATTGTCCTCTAATATCGGCAGGCGGTGGCGCACCGCAATTTCATAGATTTTCCGCCGTTTTTCCTCCCCCGTGGTAATACCGGTGGGGTTTTGAAAGGTGGGAATCAGATAGATCAGCTTGGTGCGCGGGTTTGCCGTAATCGCCGCTTCCAGTGCCGCGGGGTCGATGCCGTCCTCCCCCATCTCCACCCCAACCGGAACCGCCCCGTTGGAGCGAAAGGCGTTGAGTGCGCCGATAAAGGTCGGGTTTTCACAAACCACCGTGTCGCCCTCGTTGCAAAATGCCTTGCAGGCAAGCTCAATCCCCTGCTGTCCGCCCGACACGATGATGGTTTCGTCATCAAAAGCATCCCCCGCCGCACGGCTTTTGCCGATGCCGAACACTTCGCGCTGACGCTTTGCCACCGCCGCACGCAACGGTGCGTAGCCCTCCGTCATACCGTACTGTAACGCCCCCACGGGCATCTCGCGGTAAATATCCGCCGAGAGCCGCGCCAGCTCCTTTACGGGAAAGGATTCCGGTGCGGGATTGCCCGCCGCAAACGAAATGATTTCCGGGTCGGTCAGGCTTTTGAAAATCTCCCGGATGGCGGAGGGGGCAAGCCCCGCCAACTTGTCGGAAAAACGATATTCCATCCTTTCACCTCCGTTTTGCGGGCGGAAAAACAAAAAATCCCGTCCCGCAGTCAAAAAACTGCCGGGACAGGAAAAATCCTGCGGTGCCACCCTGCTTGGCGCGTGCGCGCCCTCTCGATCGTACAAAATACGCAGCATCTGATAACGGGTTGCCTCCCCGTCGCCCCTACTGCCCGCCGCGCGGGGTTCGGTTTGCCCTCCAAAGCCCATTCGTACCCGTATTTTCCGCCGCAATCTCACCGCCTGCGGCTCTCTGTGCGAAAAGGAACGCGCACTACTTTTCTTTTTCATCGGTTTTCTGTATTATACTCCGCCGGGCGGCTTTTGTCAAGTATCCGTCAAAAAAAATCCGGCATCGGATACCGATGCCGGATTTTTTTATTTCAGAATCACCTTGCGGTAGTTTTTCTTGCCGCGGCGGACCAAAAGCCCGCCTGTCAGTTCCTCTGCCGTAAAGGCCTTTTTGATGTCGGTCACCTTCTCGCCCTCTACCGAGGCACCGCCCTGCTCCACCGCGCGCCGTGCTTCGGATTTGGAGGAAACCAGCCCGGCTTTTACCAAAAGGGTCAGGATGTCCATCGTACCGTCGGTGAGCTCCTCTGCCGTAACCTCGGTTTCGGGGGCATCCGCCCCGGCTCCGGCACCGAACAGTGCCTTTGCCTGCGCCTCGGCTTTTGCCGCTTCCTCCTCGCCGTGTACCAGCTTGGTCAGCTCAAAGGCAAGAATTTCCTTGGCGCGGTTCAGCTCCTCGCCCTGCCAGTGATCCATTTCGTCGATCTGTTCCAGCGGCAGGAAGGTCAGCATCCGGATGCATTTGAGTACGTCCGCATCGCCTACGTTGCGCCAGTACTGATAAAACTCGTACGGGGTGGTCTTGTTCGGATCCAGCCATACGGCACCGCTGGCGGTCTTGCCCATTTTCTTGCCCTCGGAATTGAGCAGGAGCGTGATGGTCATTGCGTACGCGTCCTTGCCCAGCTTTTTGCGGATCAGCTCCGTGCCGCCCAGCATATTCGACCACTGGTCGTCCCCTCCGAACTGCATATTGCAGCCGTAGTTCTGAAACAGATGATAAAAGTCATAGGACTGCATAATCATATAGTTGAATTCGAGGAACGAAAGCCCGCGCTCCATCCGCTGTTTGTAGCACTCCGCCGTCAGCATTTTGTTGACCGAGAAGCAGGCACCCACCTCACGCAATAGGTCAATATAGTTCAGCTTCAGCAGCCAGTCGGCATTGTTGACCATAATCGCCTTGCCCTCGCCGAAATCGATAAACCGCTCCATTTGCTTTTTGAAGCAGTCACAGTTGTGCCGGATGGTTTCCGGCGTCATCATCGAGCGAAGATCGGTGCGCCCCGAGGGGTCACCGATGTAGCCCGTGCCGCCGCCCACCAGCACCACGGGGCGGTTGCCCGCCATTTGCAGGCGTTTCATCAGGCACAACGCCATAAAATGCCCTACGTGCAGGGAATCCGCCGTCGGGTCAAAGCCGATATAAAAGGTTGCCTTGCCGTGATTGATCAGCTCCTTGATCTCCTCCTCATCGGTGACCTGGGCAATCAGTCCGCGTGCAACCAGCTCGTCGTAAATCGTCATTTTTCTGCTCCTTTGGGTATAATTAAAAACATTATAGCAAACGCGGGTTTTCTTGTCAAGGGATTCCGGGGATAAAAAAACGGCGCACCCGCAGGTGCGCCGTTTCCGGTTTGCTTTTATTTCGTTTCGTCGTTTTCCCCGGTGCTGTTTTCCGTGCCGTTTTTGTGGCTGCGGGAAACCAGCAGGTTGGTCAGAATCCCGAGAATCAGCGCGCAGGCAACGGCGGTCAGCTTGATTTTGCCGATCAGCAGAACCATACTGCCGATACCCGTAATCAGAATGACCGAAACCGTGAAGAGGTTGCCGTTGTCTTCCAGGTTGACCTTCTGCACCATCTTCAAGCCCGACACTGCGATAAAGCCGTAGAGCGAAATGCACACACCGCCCATCACGCAGGCGGGGATGGTGGAAAGGAAGGTGACGAAGGGTGCGAAGAAGGAGGCAACAATCGCCATCACCGCAGTGGTCAGAATCGTCCACACCGAGGCATTGCCGGAGATTGCCACACAGCCGACCGACTCACCGTAGGTGGTGTTGGGGCAACCGCCGAAGAAGGCACCGACCGCGGAGCCGACACCGTCACCCAGCAGGGTTTTGGAAAGTCCGGGGTCATCCAGCAGGTCTTTTTCAATGATCGAGGAGAGGTTCTTGTGGTCGGCAATATGTTCCGCAAAGACCACGAATGCAACCGGCACATACGCAACCGCAAGCACCGCAAGGAAGGAGCCGAAGGACTTGTAGTCGCCCCAGATGTATTCGCCCTTGAAGGCTTCCACAAAGGTGAAGTCCGGGTACCACTGCATATTTTCAAATTTGGTAAAGTCAATGATTTTCAGCACGTCGCTATTCGTGGCAATGCCGATTACCGTAAACACGGCGGCAACCCCGTAGCCCGCGAGAATCCCGATGATAAAGGGAATCATTTTTGCCATCTTTTTGCCGTAAACAGAGCAGATAATCACCACTGCAAGGGTGACCAGTGCGCACAGCAGGCACAGCCAGGCGTGAGGATTCATCACACGGACACCGTCACCGTTCAGGCTGACGCCGATCGCATCGTTGACGGCATTGACCGCAAGGGACAGACCGATGAGTGCCACCGTGGGGCCGATTACCACGGCAGGCATCAGCTTGTTGATCCAGCTGACACCGGCAACCTTAACAACCAGTGCGATAATCACGTACACCAAGCCCGCCATCACCGCGCCGATGATCAGACCGAGGAACCCTGCCGACGCGGACACGCCGCCGGCAAACGCCGCGAGCATCGAGCCGATGAAAGCAAAGGAGGAACCGAGAAATACGGGGCTTCTGAATCTGGTGAAAAGCAGATAAACAATCGTTCCCACCCCTGCGCCGAACAGCGCGGCAGAGGCAGACATCTGATGACCCGTTGCCGCCGAAATAATGGCGGGCACGGCAATCGTGGCAGCAAGAATCGCAAGCAGCTGCTGCAGGGCAAAAACCAGCATTCTGCCATAACCGATTTCCTTCGGTTTGGCGTTCACATTGTACACAAGCTTCATTTTGGTTTCCTCCGTGTATTTTTGTGTTCGGGGCGGATCGTCGCCTCTTTCGCGCGGGTTGTTTCTTTTATCTTTCTGCATAAAAAAAGCCCCCGCGAAAGGAGAAACCTGATGCGGGCGGTGTATATGGTTATGGTTATGGGTTTGTGCTTCACCATACGCATCTGCCGTGTAGTGTCTCTCAAACTTTCCGGAACTATTATAGCACACAATTTTCGTTTTGTAAACCTCTTTCGGGAAATTTGAAGGAGAGAAAAGCAACAAAAAAAACGGTCGGATTTTGGGCAAATTAACCGAAAAAGCCCGCATTTTCCGCATTGTGCATTCGGGGCTTGACTTTTTGCAGGAGATGCACTATAATAATTGCAGGTGCGCCCTTTTGCGTGCCTCGCGCATATTATATATAAAATGTAGACACCGCGGGTGACCCGCGCGGGAACCGGGAGGAAATATGAAACAAAACCTGTTACAGCAAATCAAAGCACAGATGTCCGCCTTTTCCAAAGGGCAAAAACGCATCGGCAATTATATTGTGGAGCATTTTGACCGCGCGGCGTATATGACCGCGGCAAAGCTGGGAGAGGCAACCGGGGTTTCGGAATCCACGGTAGTGCGCTTTGCGGACGAGCTGGGCTATGACGGCTACCCCGAGCTGCAACGGGTGCTTCAGGAGCTGGCACGCACCAACCTCACCGCGGCACAGCGCATCAACGTGGCAGATAACCGGATGACGCGGGAAAACCTGCCCGAGAAAATTCTCAACGGGGATGCGGATCTCATCCGCCACACGCTGGAAGACCTGGACAGACAGGCGTTTTTCGACGCGGTGGATAAAATCACCCACGCCCGGCATATCTATATTCTGGGGCTTCGTTCCTCTGCGGCACTGGCGCGGTTCCTGACCTTCAATTTCCGGATGATTTTTGACAATGCGCATTTTGTGGACGGCACCTCCGGCAGTGAAATGTTTGAGCAGATTCTGAATATCAATGAAGAAGACGTGCTGATTGCCATCTCCTTCCCCCGTTATTCCAAGCGCACGGTGCGCATTGCGGAATTTGCCAAGAGCGCGGGGGCGGACGTGGTGGCACTGACCGACAGCGATCAGTCCCCCTTAGCCGACCTTGCCAGCCAACTGCTGACCGCCAAAAGCGATATGGCATCTTTTGTGGATTCGCTGGTGGCTCCCCTTTCCATCATCAACGCGATGATTGCGGCAGTGTCTCTTGCCCGGCACGATGAGGTGGCGGCAAGGCTCTCCCGTATGGAAAAAATCTGGGACGAATACGATGTTTATGCCAAAAACAACGGATGAATAACCGACGGCAAGTTCTTGTAATCGGCGGCGGTGCCGCCGGGATGACGGCGGCAATCGCCGCCGCCCGCCTCGGTGCCGCCGTCACGGTTCTGGAAAAAAACGAACGCCCCGGCAGGAAGCTGCGCATCACGGGCAAGGGGCGGTGCAACCTGACCAACCACTGTGACCGTGACATCTTTTTTGCCAATATCCCCGATCACGCGCGGTTTCTCTATGCTGCGTGGAATCGGTTTTCCACCTCGGACACCGAGGCATTTTTTGAGGAATTGGGCGTGCCGCTGAAGGTGGAACGCGGCAATCGCGTGTTTCCGGTTTCGGATCAGGCAACCGACGTGGTGGACGCACTGGTGCGCGAATGCCGGCGGTGCGGCGTGCGGATTGAAAAAGCAACCGTCACCGGGCTGGATACCGGAAACGGCACCGTCTCCGGCGTGCGATGCGGAGAGCGGCACTTCCCCGCCGCGGCAGTGATTGTGGCAACCGGGGGGCTTTCCTACCCCGCCACCGGCTCCACGGGGGACGGCTACCGTTTCGCCCGCACGGCGGGACATACCGTAAATCCCCCTGTCCCCTCATTGGTGCCCTTGGTGGAAAACGGACACTTTTCCGCTACCGTTCAGGGGCTTTCTCTGAAAAACGTGCGGCTGACCGTGCGGGACAACCAAACGGGCAAGCCCGTGTTTTCGGATTTCGGGGAAATGATGTTTACCCATTTCGGGCTGACGGGCCCCCTGGTGCTTTCCGCCTCGGCGCATCTGCACCCGATGGAAAAAGGGCGTTACACCGCCCTTGTCGATCTCAAGCCCGCGCTGGACGAAAAAGCATTGGATGCGCGCCTGTTATCGGACTTTGAAAAATACAAAAACCGCGATTTTCTCAATGCGTGTGGGGACTTATTGCCTCAAAAGCTGATTGAGCCGTTTGTGGAAAAGACCGGCATAGACCCCCGAAAAAAGGTTCATAC
>CAKSPL010000042.1 GCA_934481325.1 uncultured Eubacteriales bacterium
CTGGCACGGTTGCTCCTTTGCCGCGGATTTTCCGATGCGGAGGCAATCCGGCGGTTTCTCCGCCTGGAGGATACCTCCTTTCACAGCCCCTTTCTGCTCCGGGATATGGACAAGGCGGTTGCGCGGGTGCGCGCCGCGGTGGAAAACGGGGAAAAAATCGCCATCTACGGAGATTATGACGTGGACGGCGTAACCTCGGTCAGTCTGCTTTATCTGTATCTGACCGGGCTTGGCGCGGACGTGATTTATTATATACCCAGCCGGAGCGGGGAGGGCTACGGGCTTTCGGTTGCGGCGATGGATCGGCTGTATGAGGAAGGCGCGCGTTGCATCGTGACCGTGGATACGGGAGTCACCGCCAACAAAGAGACGGAATATGCCAAAACGCTTGGGATGGATATGGTGATTACCGATCATCACGAGTGCCAGTTGCCGCTCCCGGCGGCGGTAGCGGTGGTTAATCCCCATCGCCCGGACTGCGGATACCCTTTCCGGGAGCTTGCCGGCGTGGGCGTTGCGTTCAAGCTGTGCTGTGCGATTGAGGCAGCGATCGGGCAGGAAAACGGGGAGAGCGAGATGCAGGGCGTCGGTCGTGTGTCCGCCCGCTTTGCGGACCTTGTTGCCATCGGCACGATTGCGGATGTGATGCCGATTGTGGATGAAAACCGCCTGATTGTAAAGCTGGGGCTTGCCCGGCTGTCCGGGAATTGCAGGGAGGGGCTTGCCGCCCTGATGGAGGAATCCTCCCGTACCCCCGGCGGTCAGGTCAGAAAGAAAAAAATCACTTCCTCCACCGTCGGGTTCGGCATCGCACCGCGCCTGAACGCGGCAGGGAGAATGAGCGACGCGACCCGCGCGGTGGAGTTGCTTCTTTGCGAGGATCGGGAGCGTGCCGCGGTGCTTGCCGCCGAGCTGTGCGAAATCAACCGAAGACGGCAGACCGAGGAAAATGCCATTGCCGAGGAGGTCTATCGTCGGATTGCCCGGGATTTCGACCTGGACACTACCCGCGTGTTGGTGTTGGAGGACGACGAATGGCGGCAGGGAATCATCGGAATCGTGGCATCCCGCGTGACGGAACGCTATGGACTGCCTTCTATTCTCATCTCTTTTGACGGTGCCACCCGCGGCTTTGACAGCCCGGATGACTGCGGCAAAGGCTCCGGGCGCAGTGTCAAGGGGCTGAATCTGGTGGAGGCACTCCGGGACAGTGAGGATCTGCTGGTAAAATTCGGCGGACACGAGCTGGCGGCAGGGTTGACCGTAACCCGCGGCAACATTGAAAAATTCCGCGAGCGCATCAACGGCTACGCCGCAAAACGCCTGCCTGAGGGCGGCGTGCAGACCAGACTGGACGCGGATATGGAGCTGACGCTTGCGGATGTGACGATGGAATTTGCCGCGGAATTGGCAGAGCTGGAGCCTTACGGCACCGGAAACCCCACCCCGCAGTTTATCCTGCGTGACCTGTCGATTCTGCATATTACCGAGCTTTCCGGCGGCAAGCATCTCAAACTGTTGGTCGGTGACGGCAACGGCGTGATTTCCGCATTGCTGTTTTCCACGTCGCTCTCGGATTTCGGAATGCGGGAGGGCGATCTGGTGGATTTGCTCTGCACGGTCGGAATCAACGAATATCAGAACAACCGCACGGTACAGCTGACGGTTGTGGACAGCAAGCCGAGTGCCGCATATGCCCAAAAATGCGCCGACTGGGAGGCAGAGTACCGCGAAATCCGTTCCGGGGCAACCTTTGCGGATGCCGCTCTGATTCCCGAGCGGGAGGACTTTGCCAAGGTGTATACCGTGCTTCGGCGCGAGTTCCGCGCAGGGCACGACACCTTTCCGATTTCTTCTCTGCTCACACTGGTTAATACGGACGGTGAACGGAAAATTGCCTACGTCACGCTTTGCTACATACTGGAAATCTTCAATGAGCTGAAAATCTGCGGCGTGGAGGAATTTCCGGGGCGGCTGTTCCGCTTTGATATTTACTTCAATGCCGCCAAAACCAGCATTGAGAAATCACAGATACTGAAAAAACTGAAAAGCCAGCTCCGCGCGGCGAAATGAAGGGGGATGAGACAATGCCCGAAGAAGTAAGCACCGATTTCAAACAGCTGCTCAGCATTCTGGAGTCATCCGGGAGCCATTACAATATCGAAAAAATCACCAAAGCCTATGAATATGCGCGCCTGATGCACGACGGGCAATTCCGCCAGAGCGGGGAACCGTATATTACCCACCCGCTTGCCGTGGCAAAAATCGTTGCCACGCTGGGGCTGGATTCCGATTCCATCTGTGCCGCGCTCCTGCACGATACGGTGGAGGACTGTGCCGACAAAACAAACCTCAAAGAACTGCAAAAACGGTTTGGCGCGGACGTGGCACTGCTGGTGGACGGACTGACCAAAATCGTAACCCTGCAAACCGAGAATAAAGAAGAGGCGCACATCGAAACTCTTCGTAAGATGCTGCTTGCAATGTCCAAGGACATTCGGGTGATTTTCATCAAACTGTGTGACCGATTGCACAATATGCGCACGCTCGGTGCAAAGCCCCCGGAAAAACAGCGCATCACGGCACTGGAAACGATGCACGTGTATGCTCCGCTTGCCCACCGCCTCGGTATGCAGCGCATCAAGCAGGAACTGGAAAACCTGAGCCTGAAATATCTTGACCCCTACGGCTATGCCGAGGTCAAGGCGGATGTGGAGCGGCGGTATGGAGAGCATACCGATTTCGTGGAGCAGATCCGCACCGAGGTTGACCGCAAAATGCGGGAGAACAATATCCACTTCACCCTGGAAGGGCGCATCAAGTCCGTATACAGCATCTACCGCAAAATGTATACGCAAAACAAGAGCTTTGACGAGATTTATGACTTCTATGCCCTCCGGATTATCGTGGAAACCGAGCTAGAGTGCTACACCGCGCTCGGGATTATCCACGAGATGTACAAATCCATCCCGGGGCGTTTCAAGGACTATATTTCCACCCCGAAACCGAATATGTACCGTTCGCTTCATACCACGGTAATCGGGCGATACGGGATTCCCTTTGAGGTGCAGATCCGTACCCGTGAGATGCACCGGATTGCCGAATACGGCATTGCCGCGCACTGGAAGTACAAATCCGGCGCGCAGAGCAAGGAGGATATGGACAAGCGGCTGGAATGGGTGTCGCGCCTGATTGAAAATGAGGGCGAAACCAAGGATCCGGACGAGTTTATGAACGCCTTCAAAACCGACGTATTTCAGGATGAGACCTTTGTGTTTACCCCGAAAGGTGACCTCATTACTCTGCCGCAGGGTGCCACGGTGATTGACTTTGCGTATGCCATTCATTCCGCAGTCGGCAATAAAATGGTGGGTGCCAAAATCAACGGGATGATCGTGCCGATTGACCGCGTGCCGCAAAACGGCGAGATTGTGGAGATTCTTACCAGCGGAAGCAGTAAGGGTCCCTCGCGCGACTGGCTGAATATCGTGACCACCTCGGAGGCGCGCAATAAAATCCGCCAGTGGTTCAAAAAAGAAAAACGCGCGGATAACATTGCGGTCGGCAAGTCCGCCATCGAGCTGGAATTCAAGAAATACGGGCGACCCTCCACCGAGGCACAGCGCACGGAAATTGTGACCGCCACTGCTCAGCGCGTGGGTTACGCCAGTGCGGACGATTTGTACAATACCATCGGTTACGGCGGGATTTCGGTGGCAAAAATCGCCCTTCGTCTGCGGGAGGAGTTTGACAAGGTCATCCGCCCCGAAGCCGTGGAGGCATCGGCTATCCCTACCGAGGCAGAGCAGATTCGCGTAGCGCAGAAGCCGCGCAAACTGCGGCAGGACAGCGGCATTGTGGTGGACGGCGAGTACGGTTGTCAGGTCAAGTTTGCCAAATGCTGTAATCCCTTACCGGGGGATCGCGTGATCGGCTTTATTACGCGCGGTTTCGGCATTTCCATCCACAAGGTGGACTGTCCCAATGTGGAGAGCGGACTGAAAAAGCCCGAGTATCACGACCGATGGGTGGAGGCGCACTGGGATCTTGCCGGTAAGGCGAGCGAGGCCGGCGTGTATGAGGCTCACGTGCAGATTTTTGCCTATTCGAGTATGAAAATTCTGGCGGACATCACAATGGCACTGGCAGATATGAAGGTTCTGCTTTTGCAGATCAACACACAGAAAAAAAGTGACGGTCAGATGATTATCAACCTCAAAATCAGCTGTAAGAATGTGGATCATTATCATTCCATCGTTTCCCGGCTCAAAGGTCTGGACGATGTGATTGACGTGATCCGGGGGTACGTATGACGGCGGTATTGCAACGAGTGGATCGCGCGGAATGTACCGTGGAAGGAGAATCAACCGGCAAAATCGGCACGGGGCTTCTCGTCCTGCTCGGCGTAGCCGAGGGAGACACCGAGGCTGATGCCGCCGCACTGTACCGCTTTTTTGCGGCGGAGCTGGAAAGGGCGGGGGTGCCTGTGGCAACCGGGCGATTCGGCGCGGATATGCGGCTGTCCATTGAGGCAAACGGACCCGTAACCATCGTGATGGAGAGCGGAAAATTGAAAAAAACAAAGGAGAACGGCAAATGAAACTGCACATCGAAGGGGATATCAACGAGTATTATGTGCAGACCCTGTGTATGATTTTTTACCCCGGTGAAAAATTCAACGAGGAAAAGGCGGAAGGGGAGCCGGAGCTGACCCTCACGCTCACCGAGCGGGAGGGCGGCTTTTTTGCCGCCGCGCGTTTGTCGCAGAACGGGAAGGAAGCCACTGCCGAAAAATTTCTCCCGGCAAGGGAGGATATGACAAGGGATCGCCTCAAAAAGCTGGCGGTCGGCTTTGCCGTACTCGGCGCGGCGGGGGAATTGCTCCGCTATCATCCGTCGTGGGGAATGCTGACCGGTGTGCGCCCCTCCAAGGTTGCCACCGAGCTTTTGCAGAAAGGACTTTCCCGCAACAGGGTGCGGCGGTTGCTGACGGCGGACTATTTGGTTATCCCCAAAAAAGCAACGCTGGCAACCGACGTTGCCATCAGAGAACAGCAGATTATCGGCACCCCGTCGCCGCGGGATTGCAGTATTTATATTTCCATTCCGTTCTGCCCCTCGCGGTGTTCCTACTGCTCTTTCGTTTCCTACACCTCCAAAAGTCTGCTTTCTCTCATCC
Organism: uncultured Eubacteriales bacterium; assembly: GCA_934481325.1. Lineage (GTDB taxonomy): Bacteria > Bacillota > Clostridia > Oscillospirales > CAG-272 > Firm-07. Next base: position 5,180 of record CAKSPL010000042.1, read on the forward strand.
CGGATTATCTCACCCGGCTGATGGAGGAGGTGCGGCAGAAATTTGCTGTGGCGCGGGAACTGGGGCTTCGGGTGCGCACGGTATACATCGGGGGCGGCACTCCCACCATTCTCACCGAGGACCAGCTCCGCGCACTTCTTTCTCTGATTGCGGAGTGTATCGATGTCACGGCACTGGAAGAGTTTACGCTGGAATCCGGCAGACCCGACACCATCACCGCCGGAAAAATGGCGGTGGCAAAGGAATACGGCGTTACACGCGTCTGCGTGAATCCGCAAAGCCTTTGCGATGAGGTGCTGCGCGGCGTAGGGCGGATGCACACGGCGGACGATTTCTTCCGCGCGTATTCTACCGCGCGGGAGTCCGGCATAAGTTGTATCAATACCGATCTGATCGTGGGTTTGCCCGGAGACTGCTTCAAAACCTTTTCCGATACCTTTGACAAAATCCTCACCCTGGAGCCGGAAAACATCACCGTTCACACCTTCTGCGTCAAGCGCGCGGCGGGGATTTTGCGGGAGGGAAAACGCCCGTATAACCTGCGCGGCGGCGATGCCGGCAAGTGTGTGGATTATTCACAGCTCCGCGCAGGGGCTACGGGGTACATTCCTTACTATATGTACCGCCAGAAGAATATGGTGGGCAATTTTGAGAATGTGGGCTTTTGCAAAGAGGGAACCGAAGGATACTACAATATTTATATGATGGAGGAGGTTCATTCCATCTTTGCGGCAGGGGCGGGAGCCGTAACCAATCTGGTGGAATATCACGGAAACGAACCCGGCAAAAAAACCGTGATCCGGCGGCTCTTCAACCACAAATATCCTTACGAATATTTAGGGGATGATGCCGCAACCGCCGAAATCCGCGAGATCAGAGAATTTTATCGGGAACGGGGCATCGGAAACTGACCCGGACGGGGGCGTCCGCGGGATGCTCCTGAATGGAGGGAATTCTTTGCCAACTCAGGGAAATGAACCGGAATACGGGAAGAAACGCTTTTTCGGGGGCGTGTTTTTGCTGTTTTCGGCAACCTTTCTTGCCAAGCTGATCGGGCTGTTTTACAAAATCCCCCTTATCCGCATCGTCGGTGTGGAGGGGATGGCTTATTTTCTTGCCGCATACCATATTTATTCGCTGTTGTTCGTGCTTTCCGCCACCGGGCTTCCGAACGCACTCAGCCTCCTGGTGGCAAGAGCGGAGGCGGCAAATGCGCCGAAGCTGGCGCGGCGGTGCTTCCGCGTGGCGGCGGCACTGTTTCTCCTTTTGGGGTTGCTTGGCACCGCGGCATTGATCTTTTTTGCCGAACCGCTTGCCGCGCGGCTCTCTATGCGGGAGTCCGCCGCCGCAATCGTGGCAATTGCGCCCTCCCTCTTTCTTGCCGGCTGGATCGGTGCGGTGAGAGGGTATTTTCAGGGCAGACAGAGAATGATGCCGACGGCAGCTTCCGAGGTGGCGGAGGCGGTCGGTAAACTCGTGTTCGGACTGCTGTTTTCGCTGATTGCCGCCGCGCGGGGCGCGGAGCCGCCACAGCTTGCAGCGGCGGCAATCCTCGGCATTACTGCCGGGATGTGCCTTTCCGCGCTGATTTTATTGGTTCTGTATTTTGCCGACCGCATCAAACGGATCGGCACGGAGCGGGGGAGTGCCGCAGGCGGGGGGCAGAAAATTCTGCCAAGGCTTGTGCGGCTTGCATTGCCGATGACCCTGAGTGCCTCGGTGATGAGTTTGGTCAGCCTTGTGGATACGGCACTGATTTCCGGGAGATTGCAGGCGGCGGGATATGCCCCGTCGGTGGCAAATTCCCTTTACAGTGCCTACGGAAACCTTGCCGTTCCGTTGTATAATCTGGTTCCCACCCTGCTCTCGCCCCTGTCGCTTGCGCTGATGCCGATGCTCGGCGCGGCTCTGGAAAAGCGGGATACAAAGGGTGCCGCGGAGCTGTTTCTCTCCGGTCTTCGCTTAACGGCGTTCATTGCGATTCCCGCCGCATTGGGGCTTTCCGCCTTTTCCTCACCGATTCTGACGATGATTTATCGCGGGGTGAGTGACGCAACCGCGGTGGCGGCACCGCTTCTTACTCTGCTTGGCGTGTGCGCGGTACCTGCCGCCTTTATTACTCTGACCGGCGCGGCTCTCCAGGCATTGGGTCGCCCCGGTGTTCCGGTAATTGCGATGAGTGCGGGGGCGGCTCTCAAGCTGGTCACCGAGTTTTTTCTGTTAGCTCACCCGTCGGTTGGCATTTACGCGGCACCGATCAGCACACTTTTCTGCAATACGGCGGTGCTTTGTATCCAGCTGACAGTGCTTTGCCGGGTGTTCCCGTTCCGGGTATCGCCCGCAAGGGATCTTTTCCGCCCGTTTTTTGCCGCACTTTGCAGTGTGGGGGCGGGAATCGGCATATACGCCGTGTCGGCGCGTGTGCTTGCCGCCACTCCGCGCCTGCTTGTTACGCTTTCCTTTACGGCGTGCCTGTATCTCTTTCTTTCCCTGCGCTTCTCCGCGCTTACGAGAGAGGATCTCGGCACATTGCCGCTTGGCGGCAGACTTTGTCCTCTTTTAGAGAAACTGCGGTTATTCCCGAAACCGATGAAAATTAAGGAGTAAAATATGAACAGAGACGAAAAAATGCAGGAGCTTCTGCAAAAAAAGGAATATCGGACGGATGATCTGGTTACGATAGTAGAAATCCTTCGCGCACCCGGCGGATGCCCGTGGGACAGGGAACAAACCCACAAATCCTTGCGCAACGGGCTGATTGAGGAAACCTACGAGGTGGTGGAAGCCATTGACAACGAGGATCCGAAGTTGCTTCGTGAGGAGCTGGGTGATGTGCTTTTGCAGCTGGTGATGCACGCGGAACTGGCAAGGGAGGACGGGCAATTTACCTTTGACGATGTGGCAAACGATATCTGCCGCAAAATGATCCTGCGGCATCCGCACGTGTTCGGAGAAGTAAAGGCGGACACGGTGGAAGCCGTGCTTTCCAACTGGGAGGCAATCAAAAGCGAGGAAAAGCACCGCGAAACGATGACCGCAAAGCTCCGTGCCATCCCGCCTCAGCTTCCCGCCCTGATGCGTGCCGTTAAAGTTGGGAAAAAGGCAAACATGTTTGATTTTCCGGATGCGGCATCCGTGTTTGACAAGCTGAATGAAGAGC
>CAKSPL010000043.1 GCA_934481325.1 uncultured Eubacteriales bacterium
CCGCGTTGTCCGGGTCCGCATAGATGCTTTCAAAATGCTTCAGGCTCTTGTCAATCAGGGTTTCGATCAGGAATTTGTAGGTTCCCTTGTTTGCCAGATTGGCGTGCTCGAAAAACGCCACGCTTTTCTCGGGTCTGAACAGGTACCCGTCCTCCTCCAGGGCAAACAAAATCCACACGTATGCGGTGCAATAGTATTTTTTCGCCTTGTAATTGAGACAAGAGGAAAACTCGTCAATCTTCACGCCGAAGGACAGGTCGTCGTTTACCACCTTCTCGTAAAAATATGTGTTGTCCGGGTTGATATTGGCTCGGATTTCCGAATAAAACGGCTTCTTGTCGTGAATGGAAACGTCGGCAGAAATCAGCGCGCCGTAGCGGCGTTCCTCATTTTCGAGAAATCTGCTTTTCAGGGTTTCCGCAATTCCCGTTTCCGTATCGGCAACAGCCGGCACGGAATTGCTCTCGTCCCCGAAGGACAGCTGGCAGAGCCCTGCCCAGTAATTCCGGTATTCCAGCTCGTAGCTCGGTCCCCAAAGCAACCACGCAAAGGTGAAATACAATTCGTTGGAAAGCACGTTTTTGCTCTGTGACTCTCCGTTTTCCGTAATATACGCCGTGGAGACATACCGCTTGATGAATTCTTCCCAGTTTTCATCGTATTGTGACAGCAGTCCCGTCAGGAGGCAGGTCGGCGTGGCATACGCCTCCTCAATGTGAATCTCGGTGACCCAGCTGATGTCCTCCTGGATGCCGAACGCCTTTTTCACCTTTTCCTGCCGGAAATACGCGAAATACCGCGCGGTAGCGTCCGAAAATTCCTTTTCAATCAGCGGCGTACAGTTGGAAATCGTATATTTCAGCCCGGATTTTCCCGTGTCGGAATAATATGCCTTAAAGCCGTTGATGATGCTATGCCATTCGGAATTGATGACCGGGCGTCCGCCGGTTCTGAGGATGGCATATTCCAGGAAAGCCCTCTTTTTGATTTGAGATTTTCTGCAAAGAAACAGCACCCTCAGCCGCGGCAGAAAGCCCATTCCGCAGGGAGACAGAATCTTTCGCATCGCTTTGGAATATTTGTTGATCATCAGCACGAAAAAGGTGACGATGGAAATCACCAGTGCAATGAACTCCAAGCTGTTCAGAAACAATTCCAAATAAGAAGGAAACTCTTCAAAAAAGCCTTTCATTTTCCTCCCCCACTTTTCGGGTATAAACAGAATACACTGTAATTATACAAAAATACAGGGGCTTTGTCAAGAGCCGTGAAAAAAGAATCCGCAACCCTTGACAATTCCGCAAAAATCGTGTATAATCATATAGCATATACAATGTCGGAGTATGGCTCTTTGTATATAGATTTGAAAAATGAATAGGAGGAAACCAATGAACATCGGACTTGCGATCGGTCTGATCGCTGTGGCTCTGGTGGTCGGTGCGCTTGCCGGATTTTTGATCCGCCGTCTTGTCGCAGAACGGAAAATCGGTTCTGCCAGAACGGAAGCAGACAGAGTTGTGGCGGAAGCCGCGAAAAAAGCGGAAGCCGTGAAAAAAGAAAAGCTGCTGGAAGCAAAAGAAGAAATCCTGCAAAAGCGCAATGAAGCAGAAGCCGAAATCAAGGAACGCCGTGCGGAGGTATCGCACACAGAAAGAAGACTCTCCCAAAAGGAGGACACCCTGGACCGGAAATCCGAACAGCTGGATCGGAAAAACGAGCAGCTGGATCAGAAAATCAAAGAAAACGAGGCACTTCAGGTCAAAATCAACAATGCGCTGGCAGAACAGCAGTCGGCACTGGAGAAAATTGCGGGGCTGACCGCCGAGGAGGCAAAGGAGGAGCTGATTGAGCGCGTAGAGGGCGAGGTGCGGCACGAGCTGGCACAACGCCTGGATGAGCTGGATTCCCAATTCAAGGAGGAAGCGGACGCCAAAGCGCGCAACATCCTGGCACTGGCGATTCAGCGTTGCGCCACCGACCAGGTGGCGGAATCCACGATTTCCGTGGTGCAGATTCCGAGTGAGGAAATGAAAGGGCGCATCATCGGGCGTGAGGGCAGAAACATTCAGAAGCTGGAAACCCTGACGGGCGTGGAGCTGATTATCGACGACACCCCGGAGGCAATTACGCTTTCCGGCTTTGACCCGGTGCGCCGTGAGGTGGCACGCCTGACGCTGGAAAAACTGATTGCGGACGGGCGGATTCACCCGGCACGCATTGAGGAAACCGTGGAAAAATGCCGCCGTGAGGTGGACGCGGTAATCAAACAGGCAGGGGAAAGAGCGACCTACGAGGTCGGCATTCCGAACCTGCATCCCGAGCTGGTGAAGCTGCTGGGCAGACTGCGTTACCGCACCAGTTACGGTCAGAACGTACTCAAACACTCCATTGAAGTTGCCTTCCTTGCCGGAATTATGGCAGAGGAATTGGGCGTGGATGCCGCCACTGCCAAGCGCGCGGGTCTGTTGCACGACATCGGCAAGGCGTTCCCGCACGACGTAGAGGGAACGCACGTGGAGCTTGGCGTGGGTGTAGCGCGGAAATACAAGGAAAGCCGCGATGTGATTCACGCCATCGAAGCACACCACAACGACGTGGAGCCGCAGACCGTGATTGCGATTCTGGTGCAGGCGGCGGACGCGATTTCCGCTTCCCGCCCCGGTGCCAGACGCGAGGATATGGAAAACTACATCAAGCGGCTTGAAAAGCTGGAGGAAATCGCCAAAGGCTTTGACGGCGTGGAAAAGGCATACGCCATTCAGGCAGGCAGAGAATTGCGCGTGATGGTGAAGCCGGAGGATGTAAACGACGAAGGAATGAAGCTGATTGCCCGTGAGATGGCGAAAAAGATTCAGGACGAGGTCAAGTACCCCGGTCAGATTAAGGTCAACATCATCCGCGAAAGCCGCGCGGTAGACTACGCGAAATAATCCGACCGCGTGCGGGAGGTTCGCCCGCGGCGGGTTTGCCTGCGGCGGGGCTGAACGGCTATCGCGATACTTGCGGTACACACGCCCAAGGCGCGGCATCAGCCGTGTGAAAGTTTTTGAGGGAGTCAAGAGGGGACTTTTTGCAAAAAGTCCCCTCTTTTTTCTTGCTTTTCTTCAAAAAATGTGTTATACTATAATGAAAAAATCTGCCGCGGCGAAAGGAGGGAGCATATGGTTCGCATTTGCGGAGTGGAAGAAAGCAGCAGCGCGGCGTCTGCCGGGGTTCTGATCGGCGACACACTGCTTACCGTCAACGGCAACGAAATTTCCGATGTGCTGGATTACCGTTTTTATCTGGCGGATACCCGTGTTACACTGGGATTGGAGCGGGACGGCGTCCCTTATTCCGTAACCATCCACAAAAGCACCTACGATGACATCGGGCTGGATTTTGAAACACCCCTGATGGACAAAAAGCACTCCTGCGCCAACAAATGTATTTTCTGCTTCATTGACCAATTGCCGAAAGGACTTCGCTCCTCCCTGTACTTCAAGGACGATGACAGCCGCCTTTCCTTTCTCCACGGCAATTATATCACGCTGACCAACCTGCACGACCGTGACATTGACCGCATCATCAAAATGCACATTTCCCCGGTCAACGTGTCGGTGCATACCACCAACCCGGAGCTTCGCTGTGCGATGATGAAAAACAAGCGGGCGGGTGAGGTGCTTTCTTACCTGAAAAGCCTTGCCGATGCGGGCATCCGCCTTTGCGGGCAGATTGTACTGTGCCGCGGCATCAATGACGGAAAAGAGCTGCTTCGCACGATGCACGATCTTGCGGCACTTTACCCCGCAATGAGCAGTGTTTCGATCGTACCCGCAGGGCTGACGCGCTATCGCGAGGGGCTGTATCCGCTCTCTCCGTTTACCCCGGAGGAATGCCGCGCGGTCATCGCAGAGGTCACCGATTTCGGTGACAAGTGCCTTTCGGTACTCGGCGCGCGCATTTTCTGCTGTGCGGACGAGTTCTATCTCAAAGCCGGACTCCCGATGCCGGAGGAGGACTACTACGGTGACTACGAGCAGATTGAAAACGGGGTGGGAATGATCCGCTCTCTTGTTTCCGAATTCGAGGCGGAGTTGCCCTTCCTTGACGAATATGTACCCGACCGTGATGCGTTTCGCCGCCATATCTCGCTTGCCACCGGCAAAGCGGCGGGCGACACGATGAAATTTCTGGCAGGAAAGCTGACGGCTCTTTTGCCGGGACTTCGCATTGACGTCCATATCATCGAAAACCGCTTTTTCGGCAGTGAAATCACGGTAGCGGGACTGCTGACCGGCAAGGATCTTGCCGAACAGCTTGCAGGACTTGACCTCGGAGAAGAATTGCTGATCCCCGCCACGATGCTTCGGGCACAGGGCGATCTGTTTCTCTGCGGAATGACCCCGGGCGAATTATCCCGGATCCTTGGCGTGAAAGTGACCCCGACGAAGGGGGAAGGCGCGGCACTGCTTGCCGCGTTCCTCGGTGTCGGCACGCCCGACCTTTGATGTGAGGTGATAGAAGATGTCAAAACCGGTAATTGCCATTGTCGGAAGACCGAACGTGGGCAAAAGCACGCTTTTCAACAAGCTGATCGGGGAACGCCGCTCCATTGTGGAGGACACCCCCGGCGTTACGCGCGACCGCATTTACGGAGAATGTGAATGGAACGGGCGCAAGCTGACCGTAATCGACACGGGCGGTATCGAGCCGAAAAGCGACGACGTGATTCTTTCTCAGATGAAATTTCAGGCAAGCGTGGCGATTGAAAGCGCGGATGTAATTATCTTTCTCTGCGACGTCAGCACCGGGCTGACCGCCGCCGACCGCGACGTGTGCGTGATGCTGCAAAAAAGCGGCAAGCCGCTCCTGCTGGCGGTCAATAAGTGCGACCGTGTGGGCGCACTCCCGATGGAATTTTACGAATTTTACGAATTGGGGCTTGCCGCCGACCCCATTGCCATTTCCTCGGTACACGGCTCCGGCACGGGCGATCTTTTGGACGCGGTACTCGAACTCCTGCCCGAGCACGCGGGGGAGGATGAGGAGGATGACAGCATCAAGGTGGCGGTAATCGGCAAGCCGAACGCCGGCAAATCCTCTATGATTAACCGTCTGCTCGGCACCGAGCGGCTGATTGTTTCCAACATTCCCGGCACCACCAGAGACGCGGTGGACACCGTGCTGGAAAACGAATACGGTAAATTTACCTTTATTGACACGGCGGGAATCCGGCGGCAATCGAAGGTCAATGATAAAATTGAAAAATACAGTGTTCTGCGCGCGCATATGGCGGTGGAACGCGCGGACGTGTGCCTTTTGGTAGTGGACGCCGCCGAGGGTGTGACCGAGCAGGATGAACGTATTGCCGGCATTGCGCACGAGGCAGGCAAGGCAACCGTGATTCTGATTAACAAGTGGGACAGTGTGGAAAAGGACAACTCCACGGTCAACAATTACACCAAGGACGTCTATCAGGCACTTTCCTATATGCAATACGCCCCGTTGCTCTTTGTTTCCGCCAAAACCGGACAGCGCACCGGGCAGATTTTCGAGCAGATTCTGTATGTGTACGGTCAAAGCCGGATGCGTGTTTCCACCGGGATGCTCAACGACGTACTCAATGACGCCACGACAAGGGTTCAGCCCCCCTCCGACAAGGGCAGAAGACTGAAAATTTACTATATGACGCAGATTCAGACCGCGCCGCCCACCTTTGTGATATTCTGCAACAACGCGGAGCTGTTCCACTTCTCCTATCAGCGGTATCTGGAAAATTGCCTGCGGGAGACCTTTGGCTTCCGCGGTACGCCGATTCGCCTGGTTGTCCGTCAGAAGGGCGAGGAGGGACCTGTATGAATTTCACCCCGTTCGGGGGCTTTTCGGTAGCACCGACCCCCGCACCCCCCGCGGAATGTGTGGAAGAAAAAGAGGTGCGAGGCACCTTTTCCGGGGCGGGATTTCTCTATACGCTCCTCCTTTTGCTCCATATGGGGCTTGCCTTCGGGATTGTTGTTCTTCTTCGCCGGTTTGCCCCGGAATTTGCACAAAACCCCAACGCCGTGTTTTTCTATGATTCCCTGCCCTTTTATCTGATTGTGGTACCGGTGATCTTTTCGGCAATGAAAAAGCTGCCGCAATGCGTCCCCCCAAAAACGCCATTAGGGGCAGGACGGTATGCGATTTGCCTTTGCGTCGGGTGCCTTTTTATGGTAGCGGGAAGTCTGATTGGCAGTACGGTCACTTCGGTTCTGGAGGGGCTGACCGGCAGACCCGCCGAAAGTGTTTCGGATGTAATCGGAGGGGCGAATATTTTTCTCGCGCTTTTGTTCGTCGGCGTGCTGGCACCTGTGGCAGAGGAACTGATCTTCCGCAAGGCACTGATTGACGGGCTTTCCCGTTTCGGGCAGGGCGCGGCTGTGCTCGCCTCGGGACTTGTGTTCGGGCTGGCGCACGGCAACTTTTCCCAGTTTTTTTACACCTTTGGCTTGGGACTGATTTTCGGCTATATTTATATCAAATCCGGCAAAATATATCTCACCGTTCTGCCGCACGCGTTGCTCAATTGCACAAGTGTGCTGATGAACAAGCTGGTTCTGCCGCGTCTGCTCCCGCTGATAAAGGAGCTTCCGGGGCAGGCAGACCCGGAAGAACTGATGCGGCTGGTGGGGGGAGAGCTTCCCGCTATGGTGGCAATGGGGATTTATGCCTCCCTGCTTTACGGCGCGGCGTTTTTGGGGCTGATTTTCTTCCTTCTCTACTTCCGCCGCATCCGGCTCTTCCCCGCCAACCTTTTTGTCCGGGGGGAGGACGGGATGCCGCCCGTACCGCTTCGCACGCGCCTTTCCGCGCTGGCGTTCGGCAACCCCGGCGTGGCGGTGTTTTTTGCCGCGGCGGTATTCGCTTTTGTACTTTCGGTGCTTTGAGCGCGGCTTCACAATGAGGCTTTTGGATTGCAAGGAGACTTTTTATGTTGATTGATCACGCAAAAATTTATGTCAAGGCGGGGGACGGCGGCAACGGAGCCGTGGCGTTCCACCGCGAAAAATATGTGGCTAAGGGAGGACCCGACGGCGGGGACGGCGGACACGGCGGCAACATCGTGTTCGAGGTGGACCCCGGTGCCACCACTCTGCTTTATTACCGCGACCACCGCAAATTTGTTGCCAAAAACGGCGGAAACGGCTCCGGCGATAAATTTCACGGTGCCACGGCGGACGATGTGGTGCTGAAGGTGCCGGCGGGTACCATCATCCGGGATGCGGCAAGCGGAAAGATCATCCGCGACCTTTCGGATACCACGCCGTTTGTCTGCTGTAAGGGCGGGCGCGGCGGTTGGGGAAACCGACATTTTGCCACCCCGACGCGTCAGGTGCCGAACTTTGCGAAAAACGGCACCAAGGGCGAGGAGCGGGAGCTGATTCTGGAGCTGAAAATGCTGGCGGACGTGGGGCTGATCGGAATGCCGAGTGTGGGCAAATCCTCTCTGCTTGCCCGCATCAGTGCGGCGCGCCCGAAAATTGCCGCCTATCATTTCACCACCCTTTCGCCCAACCTCGGCGTGGTAAAAACCGGGGAGGGTGCCGGCTTTGTGGCGGCGGATATTCCCGGGCTGATTGAAGGTGCGGCGGACGGTGCCGGACTCGGACACAAATTCCTCCGCCATATCGAACGCTGTCGGTTACTGCTCCACATCGTGGATATTTCCGGCTCCGAGGGGCGTGACCCCGCCGAGGATGTGCGCGTGATTGACGAGGAATTGGCAAAATACAGTGCGGGGCTTGCAAGCCGCCCGCAGGTTATGGTAGCCAACAAGTGCGATATGATTGACGAGAGCGACCCTGCCGTAACCGCATTTGTTGCCGAAATGAAGGCAAAGGGACGCGAGGTACTGTTCGTTTCCGCCGCCACGGGAAAAGGGCTGACGGAGCTGGTTCACCGTGTTTCCGAGCTGCTTGCCACCCTGCCGCCCCTCACGGTTTTCGAGCCGGAGTGGAGCGAGGCGGATGTGGCAGACACCGGAGAGGCGGATGCCCTTACGGTGCGCGTGGAGGACGGTGTGTACTTTGCCGAGGGCAAATGGCTGTATGACCTGATGGGGCGCATCAATTTTGACGACTATGAATCCCTGGCATATTTTCAGAAAATGCTGATTAAGGGCGGTGTAATCGCCAAGCTGGAAGAATCCGGCTGTACCGACGGGGACACCGTGGACATCTACGGCTTTGAATTTGATTTTGTGAAATGACCCCGGGGGGAACGGCAGGCATCCGAACCCCAAAGCCCGGCATTCGCCGTGCAGAATTTTTGAGCGTGTCCGCGGGCGTATCCGCAATACCCGGAATAACCG
>CAKSPL010000044.1 GCA_934481325.1 uncultured Eubacteriales bacterium
AAGGTGCCTTTTTGAAAAAAGTTTCCTTTGGAATCCTTCCAAAACTTTCGCACAAACGACGCCGGACTTCGGGCGTGCGAACCCAAAGCAACGCGTCAGCCGTTCAGCCGCACCGCAAGGTGCCTTTTTGAAAAAAGTTTCCTTTGGAATCCTTCCAAAACTTTCGCACAAACGACGCCGGACTTCGGGCGTGTGAACCCAAAGCAACGCATCAGCCGTTCAGCCGCACCGCAAGGTGCCCTTTTGCAAAAGGCACCCCCGGCGCGTCCCCTTACACGGGTACGACGGTTTCCAACAGACGCTGTTTTTCCAGCGCGGAGAGATCGGAATTGCGGATGGCACCGATCAGCGTTTCCATATCGTGCGCCTTGCCGTTTTTCAGATTATGGGAAAGGTTATCGCGCACGGCAAGCGTTTCCTGCACGCGCTGGAGCTTGTCAAACATCAGGCGGCAGAACCTCTCGTACGCATCGATTTTTTCATAGGTAACGGTAATTTCGTACACCGCAGTGGGGTCAAATTCCGCAATCGTGACCTCCGCCACGCCGTAAAGGTCGGTTTCGGCGGGGATGACCTCCCCGTTTTTCTTCACCGTCAGGCTGACAAGGTCGCGGCGGTCGGCGTGCGCGGGCGTGTTGACGTAAATCAGCGGGTGCGCCTCGATATTCGGGAATTGCAGGGTCAGCGTGCGGTGCGCAGGGAACACCGTGCGCTCGCCGCGGGTGCTGATTTTCACGGTCTGCACGCCGTCCTCTCCTTCGGTCACGAAATCGGTGAACGCCTCGTGTCTGCCCTTGTCCTCAAAGAGCGAGAAGGTCCCGTTCCCGTTATACACCTTAGCAAACAGGTGTTTCGGATTTTCGGAGGAATTGCCCGCGTCCCGGCTCATCGGCACCACGCCGCCCGCGCGCACCAGCGCGGGGATGCTGTCCAGCGGGCGCACCATCCGGTACGCCGCACCACCTGCCGGCACGTCATAGGTGTCTCTTGTGAAAAAGTCCGTCCATCGGCCCTCCGGCAACCAGACCTCCACGGCGGTAAGCCCTTTTTCCTCGCTGTGGCGGGTAATGGGTGCTACCACAAAGGAGGGACCGAAGAAATACTCGTTGCCGTAGCAATACGCCTCCGGGCTTTCGGGGCATTCGTAATACAGCGGCTCACAGAGCGCACGCCCTTCCGCGTGCGTGAGATAGTTGCAGGTATACAGATACGGAATCAGGCTGTGGCGCAGGCGCATTGCGTTTGCGGCAAGCTCGCCCATCCCGCCCTCGTATGCCCAAGGTTCTCTTGTGATCAACCGGCTGTTGCAGGAATGCAGGCGATTGAGCGGATTGAACACGCCGTATTGCAGATAGCGCACATACAGTTCGTCATCCTTGGTGCCCAGCATATGCCCGCCGATGTCGTGCCCCCACCAGGTAAACCCGGCGTTGGCGGAGTTGGCGGTGTAATAAGGCAGGAAGGAAAGCGACTCCCAGTTGGTCACGGTATCCCCGGAGAAGCCGATGGGATAACGGTGAGAGCCGAAGCCCGCAAAGCGGGACATAATCAGGGGCCGCACGTGGGTGGCGGCGTTGTCCAGGAAGTGATAGTGATTCAACGCCCACAGCGGGTCCAACCCCTCTACCTTGGATTTGGTGCCCTGCTGCCAGTCAATCCACCAGAAATCCACCCCGTCCTTTTCGTACGGGCGGTGAAGCACGTCAAAATAGGCATTGATAAAGCGCGGGTCGGTGATATCAAACTTTACAGGTGCCTCGGTGGCGGGGTCGATTCCCATCGCCTTTGCCATTTCGGGGTACATATCCTCAAAATAGCGCACGCCGTCACGCGGATGGAGGTTCAGCGTGACGTGAAGCCCGCGTTTTTGCAGTTCGGCAAGAAACGCCTTGTAATCGGGGAACAGACGCGTGTTCCACGAATAGCCCGTCCACCCGAGGGCGTGCGGATGCTTGGGGTCATACACACAGCCGTGTGCCTCGTCCGCCTTGCCGTCCTTTTCAATGTTCTTTTCGTCCATCACAAAGTCGGAATAGTGCCAGTCCATATCCACGGTGGCAACGGTGAGGGGGATATTGTGCTCCTCAAACTTTTTCATCAGCTTGAGGTATTCCTCATCGGAATAACGATGGTAGCGGCTCCACCAGTTGCCCATCGCGTAACGCGGCAGCATCGGCACCGCGCCGGTGATGGCGTACAGTGCCTGCACGGCGGCGCGGTAATCGTGACCGTAGGCAAACACGTACAAATCGACCTCATCGGGCGATTTTTCCCGCACCAACCCGTCTTTTCCGAGACAAAGCGATGCGGTGTCGTCCACCACGGCAACGCCGGAGCGGGAGCAGACGCCGTCCCCCAGCTTTAACTCCGTAAGATTGCGGATATTGGTGGTGCCGGAGTAGCAGTCCAGCGTGCGGGCGGTGCCGCCGAGGTTGCCCTCGTTGGAAAGCGGATGGCGCACGCCGTCCAGAATCACAAAGCTGTGGGCGATACTGCCCCCCAGCACCAGCGTGGCGGCGGAGGTTTTGACGGTCAGCTTGCCCGCGCGCTCCTCTGCGGAAAACGCCTGCGGTGCCGCATCGCGGAACCACACGGTCTGCGTGGCGGCATCGTTGAATTTGCCGGTTTTGTCCTTTTCCACACGGAACAGGCGGTCGGCAAGCACGGTCACACGCCACGCGCCGTGAAGAATGATATTTTTCTCATCGGCAACCGGGCGGGTGTTGGCAATCAGATAAGAATGCAGTTTCGTCATATGTATTCCCTTTCTGCACTGAATTTCGATATCGGGCGCGTTGCGCCCGATATCATTATAACAAAAACCCGTTCCGTTTGGGGATTTTTCTCAAAATTTTTTTGCACTCCCTCCAAAAACGCGCGCCGATGCCGCCCTCGCTTTTCCCCCGGGAGCCTGTGCTTTGCCGCAAAGCCCCGTTCCCGCGCTTTTTGCCCGCATCACTTTTTGCCCGCACAGCCTTTGTACGCAAAACCTTTTTGCCCGAAAAATCCGGTTTACCCGCCGAAATCCGCATAAAATTTCCCGGTCTGAAAAAAATAAGTACCGAAACGGGGTGAGTTTTTGGCAAAATTACAGCAATTTTTTCCGTCCTTTCCCACCGCACCCGCCGAGGAGAAGACTCCCCCGGAAAGGGCGACGCGGCAGGCACGCGCGGTGGCAGATTTCCCCGCCCCTGCCGGGGCGGCGGCACAGCGAGCGGTCTTTCGGGTTCCACCGGGATTCAAGCCAGAAACCGTGTGTCTGACGCCCCCGCGCCCGCCCGTATCCGGAGAGCCGGAGGAGCGTTTTTTTGCGTTTTTCCGGGAGGCGCGGGAGGCATTTGACGGAGCGGAGCTGATTCTCTGCCCGCCCGAAACCGCGCCGATCCGCACCGATTTTTCCCGCCGGGGTGTGCGCGGTTTGCTTCGGGAAACCGCGCTGTTTGAGGCGTTTTTCCGTGCGGCATACCGCACCTCCGCGCTGGCGCGTGTTTCCCTGCTTCTCCCTTTTGTAAACGACCCCGGAGAGGCGGTGCCGATCAGCCGATGTGCGCAGAAGGCACTCCGCACCCTGCTTTATCGGCGGGAACCGTTTGACGAAACCATCCCCATCGGCATTCGGCTGGAAACCCCTGCCGCCGTGCTTTGCGGGCAGCGACTGTTGGAGGATTGGGATTTTGCGGTGGCGGACACGGACTCACTGGCGATGTTCCTGTTGGCACTCCCGGCAGGAGAAACGCCGGGCGATTGCGGGCGGAATATTCTTTGTCAGGCAGTGCGGCAATGTGTGGAAACCGCGCACGTATGCGGTCGTTTTTGCGGAATCTCAGGTTTTCTTGCGGCAGAGGGGTCGGGTAATTTCCCCTGCCCTTTTGACGCGGACGCCTTATTTCTCCCGCCGAAAAACCGCCTGCCCAACCGCCTGCGGACTCCGTCTCCGACGGCGGCTAATAGGCTGACGCTTTGACTTGGGTTCACGCACCCAAAGTCCCGCATCAGCCGTGTAAAGATTTTGGAAGGAGTCCATTCTTTGGCGCGTCTCCTTTTGGCGTTTCTTTGCCCACTTTCTTTGCGCCTACCCCCTACAAAGAAAGCGGGCAAGGACGCTTGCTGTGTAACGGTTCTTCGCGCGGGGTGCGGGTGCAAAAAGCGACAGAGGACGCTTGTTACGAAAACGTTCTTTGCGCAGGGGCGGTTTCCAAGGGTGCCGCAGATGTCGGATCTGCCGGAAAACGGGAAATTCCCGAAAGACGGGCGAAAGTTTTTGAAAAACCCTTGCAATCAAAACGATTTTCTGTTATAATAAGAGAGCAAGTTGTGAAATAAGGCCATACCAGCCGGGGAAGTAGCGGAGCCCTGCACCCGAAATCCGCTCCAGCGGGGGTCGATTCCTCTTTTGAGGGCCGAAACGATGCGGCAGGCACTCGCGCGCTGTGTTGACGAGTGGGTCTCACGCAATCAGACGCCGTGAACCATGTCAGGTGGGGAACCAAGCAGCATTAAGCGGCTTCCCTGATGTGCCGTGAGGTCGCCTGCTCTGAGCAGTGCGCCCGGATACCGCGCAAAGTCAACGCTCGATTCTGAGGTGTATGGTCTTATTTTGCAGCTTGTTTTTTGTAACAGGAGGGCGTGAATATGCACCAGGCGTTATATCGCAAATGGCGACCGAAAACATTTGAGGATGTATGCGGGCAGGAGCATATCACGCCCGTTTTGCGCTATGAGGTGATGCACAACGCCGTCAGCCACGCGTATCTGTTCTGCGGCTCACGGGGGACGGGCAAAACCACCTGCGCCAAGATTCTTGCCAAGGCGGTCAACTGTCTTTCTCCCGTAAACGGAAGCCCCTGCGGCAAATGCGCGGCGTGTGAGGCAATCGAAAACGGAAGTGCCACCGACGTGCTGGAAATGGACGCCGCCTCCAACAACGGCGTGGAAGCAATCCGCGACATTCGGGACGAGGTGGTGTATTCCCCCTCTACGCTCAAATACCGCGTATACATCGTGGACGAGGTGCATATGCTCTCGTCAAGCGCGTTCAACGCGCTCCTCAAAACCCTGGAGGAGCCGCCGGCACACGTGCTGTTTATCCTTGCCACCACCGAGCTGCAAAAGCTGCCCGCCACCATCATCTCCCGCTGTCAGCGGTTTGATTTCCGCCGGATTGCGGCACCGGTGCTGGCGGCAAGGGTTTCCTATATCGCGAAAGAGGAGGGGCTGAAGCTCACCCCCGAGGCGGCAAATCGGATTGCGCGCATCGCGGCGGGCGGAATGCGTGACGCAATCAGCCTGTTGGAATTGTGCGCGGGCTCGCCCGGCACCATTACCCCCGAAACGGTCAACGAAATGACGGGCTCCACCGGCAGAGACAGCGTGGTGGGGCTGGCAAACGCCGTGGCGGGAGCGGACTATGACACCATCCTTTCCGTGGTGGCGGAGGCGGTGACTTCCTCCCGCGATCTGACGGTTTTCTGGCAGGATCTGATGTCGCTTTACCGCGACCTGCTGGTCATCCGCACCACCGATGCGGCGGATCGGTATCTCGACCTTACCGATGCGGAGGCGGCGGAATTGCACGCGCTTGCGGGCAAATTCGGCAAAGGACAGCTGTTGCTTCACTGCCGGCTGTTGGAGGATGCGTATTTTGCAATGCAAAAGGCAGGTGCGGTCAAGCGCGTGATTGCAGAGCTGACGCTCCTGCGGATGTGTGACCCCACCCTGGACACGGGCGCGGAGGCTCTCCTTGCCCGCGTGGAAAAATTGGAGGACGCCCTCTCGCGCGGGGCAAAAATCCCGCCTGCGGCGGCAGTGCCGCCTGCCCCCGCCGAGGAGAAAAAAGAAAAAACACCCCTGGACGGTGTGAAAAACGAGGCTCCGGAGCCTCCGCAGGCGACGGAGCCGCCCCCCGCCCCCGCAGGGCGGACACTCCGGCGGGTGCGCGGGTTTGCCGATTGCGTGGAGCGGGTGCGGCGCGAAAACTCGATGCTTGCCTCCTTCCTCTCGGAGGCAAAGGCTTTTCTGAACGAAGCGGGCAAGCCCGTCATCCGTCTGCAAAACGACTTTGCGCTCTCCCTGCTCGACACCCCGAAGGAGCGCGCGCTCCTGGCAGGTGCGCTCTCGGCGGAGCTGAAGGAGAGCTTTGCGGCAAACGACCTGATTTTAGAAGTTCCGGACGAAAAACAAGCCGGGGACACGGTGATTGACGATTTGCTGTCCGCGGCGGAAGAAGCTGACCATTAAACCCGCCACGGCGGTGTATTTCAGACGAAGGAGAAACGAAAAATGCGTGCAAATTATCCCAAAGGAATGGGCGGAGCCCAAAATATGAGCGCGATGCTCCAACAGGCACAGAAGATGCAGGAGGAGATGGCGGCACTCCAGGAGGAGCTGGATGCGAAGGAATATGACGTTTCCGCCGGCGGCGGTGTGGTGAGTGTGAAAATTAACGGCAAAAAGCAGATTCTTTCCATCCATCTCGCGCCCGAAATCGTGGACCCGGATGACATTGAAACGCTTTCCGATATTCTGGTGGCGGCAGTCAACGAGGCAATCAAGCGGGTGGAGGACACCAACGCCGCCGAAATGCAAAAGGTAACGGGGGCCCTTGGAATGCCCGGAATGCCGGGGCTGTTCTGATGTCCGCCATTGCCTCACTCGACGCACTGACCGAGCAGTTTGCAAGACTGCCCGGCATCGGCAGAAAAACGGCGGCGCGGCTGGCGTATGCCCTGCTTTCTTACAGCGATGAGGAAATTGCGGGCTTCGTACACGCCGTGACCGATGCCAAGGCAAAAATTCACCGTTGCCCCATCTGTCAGAATCTTACCGACCTTGAAATCT
The DNA here is from genome assembly GCA_934481325.1 of uncultured Eubacteriales bacterium. Taxonomy (GTDB): domain Bacteria; phylum Bacillota; class Clostridia; order Oscillospirales; family CAG-272; genus Firm-07. Next base: position 6,838 of record CAKSPL010000044.1, read on the forward strand.
GCCCGGTCTGCGCCGCGGCAGACCGTGACCGCTCCACCATTTGCGTGGTGGAAGACCCCCGGGACGTGGAAGCATTTGAAAAGGTGCGCACCTACCGGGGTGTTTATCACATTCTGCACGGTCTGATTTCCCCGATGAACGGCGTTACGCCCGATGCGCTGACCCTGCGGGAGCTGTTGCGGCGGCTGGACGACGGCACCGTAAAGGAAGTGATTGTGGCAACCGACGCCACCACCGAGGGGGAAGCGACCGCGATGTACATTGCGCGATTGCTGGAACCGCTCGGGGTAAAGGTCACGCGATTGGCACACGGGATTCCGTTCGGCGGGGAACTCATCTACGCGGACGAAATCACCCTTTCCCGCGCCTTAGAGGGCAGACGCACGCTGTAAGTGCGCGGGCGCGGGGACACTTTGTAAAACCACCCGCGATTCCCGGGGGGGCGGAACCGACGGACCGTTCCCGCGATCTCACACGATAACCTTATCGGGGCGACCGTCGCGTCGCCCGATTGATTCCGGGGGCTTTCCCCAAAAAGCTCTCCCGGTCAGGAGGACAAAGATGCTATCCACTACCATTGAAACCATCCTTGCGGACAACAAAACGCTGTCCCCGAGGGAAAAAACCGACCGGTATTTTCCGCTTGCCCCCGGCAGCTTCGGCTACCGCGGGTATCTGGACGGAGCCATCCGCTATATTGAGCAAAAGCAATTGCTGGACGCCGCCCTTTTCGCCAAATTCGTGCGCGTGTTTACCGAGGAGCCGAAGCCCGACACCGCCGATCTCGGCTGGCGGGGCGAGTATTGGGGCAAAATGATGCGGGGCGGGTGCATTACCTATGCCTACACGCAAAATCCCGAGCTTTACCGTGTCCTTTCGGACACCGCCGCCGAAATGATTGCCGCCGCCGAGGCGGACGGGCGCATTTCCTCCTACACCCGCGAAAGCGAGTTTGACGGCTGGGATATGTGGTGCCGCAAATACGTGATGCTGGGTCTGCTCTATTTCACGGAAATCTGCACCGACAAGGAGCTTGCCGCAAAGGCTCTGCTTTGCGCCAAACGCGAGGCGGACACCATTCTTGCCGGCGTGGGAGAAGGGGAAGGAAAAAAGGACATCACCGAAACCGCGCGCTTGTGGGCGGGGGTTGCCTCCTCGTCGGTTCTCGAACCGATAATGCGCATTTACCACCTGACCGGAGAGAAAAAATATCTGGATTTTGCCTCCTATCTCGTAGAGCGGGGCGGTTGCAGTGTGCAGAATATCTTTGAGGATGCCTACCGGGACGAGCTGCCGCTTTGCCGCTACAAGGTTCTCAAAGCCTATGAAATGATTTCCTGCTTTGAGGGGCTTCTGGAATATTACCGCGCCACGGGGATTGAAAAATGGCGGATTGCCGCCGTCAATTTCGGCAGGCGCATCCGGGAGGAGGAGCTT
>CAKSPL010000045.1 GCA_934481325.1 uncultured Eubacteriales bacterium
CGGTAGGCAAGATCGCGCACCGACCGACTGATGCGGATAGAATTGTTATCCCGCAGATACCGCCGGATTTCGCCGATAATCATCGGCACCGCATAGGTGGAAAATTTGACATCCAGCTCGGTATTGAAATGATCCACGGCTTTTACAAGCCCGATACAGCCAACCTGAAACAGATCATCCGCATTTTCCTTACGCCCCGAAAAACGCTGAATGATACTCAGCACCAGCCGCAGATTCCCGTTAATCAGCTCCTCCCTCGCCTGCTCGTCCCCGGCGCGGGCTTTTTTCAGAAGTTCCGTCTTTTCCTCGTCTGTCAGGGTTTTTAATTTTGCGGTATTGACCCCGCAAATTTCCACTTTGTTATAGTACATCCCGACCTCCGTACCGGGCGTCGGAAACGATTTCCCGGTAAGGTCAGTATTGACGCGGGTCGGGTTTGCTTATTCAGAAACACAAAAGGCAAATCCTTCCGGATTTGCCTTTTGTGTTATTTCAGCGAAAGTTCTGCGGCTTTCAGGGTGTTGCAAAGCAACATCGCGATGGTCATAGGTCCCACGCCTCCCGGTACCGGGGTGATGGCGGATGCCACAGGCTCCACCGAGGCAAAATTCACATCTCCGCACAATTTACCGTCCGTCGGGCGGCGGTTCATTCCCACGTCAATCACAACCGCACCGGGTTTAACGTAGGTTTCGTCAAAAAACTCCGGCTTGCCGATGGCGGTAACCAGAATATCCGCGCGGCGGCAAACCTCGGGCAGATTTTTGGTGTGACTGTGGCACACCGTAACCGTTCCGCCCGCGTGCAACAGAAGCATTGCCTGCGGCTTGCCCACGATATTGGAACGCCCGACTACCACGCACTCCTTGCCGTCCGGGCAAATTCCGCTTCGTTTCAGCAATTCCATCACGCCTGCGGGAGTGCAAGGCAGGAAATCGTAATCACCGATCATCACTCTGCCCACGTTATAGGGGTGGAATGCGTCCACGTCCTTGCGGGGGTCAATCGAGAGCAGAACCTTTTTTTCATCCAGATGGCGCGGCAGGGGCAACTGAACCAAAATTCCGTGTACGCTTGCATCCCCGTTCAATTCCGTAATCACGGAAAGCAGACCTTCTTCGTCCGTTTCCTCCGGCAGTTCAATCACGGTGGAAATGATACCCACTTCCTCGCAGGCGCGCTGTTTGTTACGCACATAAACCTTGGAGGCAGGGTTCTCCCCCACGATAATCACCGCAAGCCCCGGTGCAAATCCGTGCACCGCGCGGAAAGCGGAAATCTTATCCGCCAATTCCCCGCGGATTTCGCCCGCGATTTTTTTCCCGTCAATCCGAGTTGCCATCCCCGTCACCTCCGCTTTTCTTTTCCGGTGCCGGCTCTGCTTTGGCGGAATCCTTACCCGCACGCTTTCCGATGCCGCGCAGTTTTTCGTAAACCGGGACATATTCCGCCGTTGCCGCCTCGGCGCGTCCGGCGCGAATCAGGAAGTACACCAGCAACGCCGTACAGATGACAAAGCAAAGGAATCCAACCACCTGCGAAATGCGGAATACACCGATATACAGACTGTCGGTACGAAGCCCCTCGATAAACATCCGCCCAAAGCCATACCACGCAAGGTATTCCAACGTGACCTGCCCGTTGAATTTTTTCTTTTTGTAGAAAATGTTGATCAGAATAAAACCGATCAGGTTCCACACCGACTCGTAAAGGAAGGTGGGGTGGTAATAGGTAAACCGCCCGTTCGCACCCAGCAGACCCATACGCAGGAAAAAGTTTTCGGAAACCTCCAGCCCGTGGCACTCTCCGTTGACAAAATTGCCCCATCTGCCGATGATCTGCCCCAGCATTACCCCCGGGGAAACCATATCAAACACGCGGAAGATGTGATCCTTATCAAATTTTTTCCATCTGCTGACGATAAAAAGCCCCAGCGCGCCGCCGATAATGGCACCGTAAATGGCAATGCCGCCCTCCCAAATAGCAATTACATCGTAAAAGCTGTGATAAATGCCGTCCTTGATGGTCGTCAGCACATAGTAGGTACGCGCGCCGATAATGGCAAGCACCACGGTTACCAGCGTGTAATCGATCAGGTCATCCGTGCTGATTCCCTCAAATTTTGAGCGGTACATTGCATAAAAGAATGCACACACAATCCCGAGCGTGAGGATAATGCCGTACCAGCGCACCTCCAGCCCACCGAAAATCGGCAGGGTAAACGCCACCTTGTTGACGGTAAATTCCCCGATTCCGATGCCGGGAAAATTCATAGTTGTGCCCATTTTTCTTCCTCCTTCTCTTCCTCCGGATATACCGCGGAAAGCGTAAACCGCTCCGGTAAAAACGCCTCGCGAAACAGATTTTCCACATATTCGAAATCTATTTCCCGCACCGCATCGGCATACTCAAAGATTTCCGCGCCCTCCAGCGCAAAGCAAAGCAATGTTTCGGCAATTTCCTCCGTGGAGTCAAAGCCCTTGATATATTCCGCATATTCCACACGGCGGCAACGCTCAAACTCCTCGCGGGAAAATCCGTTTTTTCTCTTTTCCTCAAAATAAGCGAGAATTTTTTCAAACACCCGCTCCGGGTCATCCGCCTCGCCGAACAGTCTGAGATACGAAAAGCCCTCGGTCAGCGCATAATCCGCGCTGAAATCCGCACCGATTTCGCCCCTGCCGAACAGCTCGTTGAACAGTTCTCCCGATTGCGAAAACAGCATTTCGGAAAGAACCCCCATTCCCGCATCCCGTTTGGTGCGTTCTGTGGCAGAGAGCCGATAGCCGTTGTCCTTCATCCCGATGCAAAACACCGGCTTTGCCAACTGCCCGCGGTTTTTTGCCACACGGACACGCGCCGCATCACACTCCGGCACGATTTCCCGGGGCGGGCGCGGTACACCGGGCGAGAGCGGCACTTCCCGTTCCGCAATCTCCCGCACGGTTTCCGGCGCGACGTCTCCGCACACCACCAACGTCAGATTGGCGGGCGTGTAGTAGGTGTGATATGCATCGTATAACACCTCCGGCGTAATTTCCTCAATGGAAGTCAGCGACCCGCAGATTTCGTCCTTTACGGGGTGAGCTTCGTAAAGCCCGCGCAACATCTGATAATAAGCGCGGTTGTAAGGGTTGTCCCCGGTCTGGCGGATTTCCTCCCCGATGATGCCCCGTTCTCTTGCCACCGATTCCTCGGTAAAATACGGATGCGTGACAAAACGAATCAGCTCGGTCAATGCCTCCTCCACCCGCTCGGTAGCGGAAAACAGATAGACCGTGCGCGTGGCGGCGGTATATGCGTTGGCATCCGCCCCCAGTGCGGAAAATTTTTCAAAGGAATCGCTCCCGTCCTCGTTGGAAAACAGCTTATGCTCCAAAAAGTGCGCCACACCGGCAGGATATTTCTTCCCGTCGGAGCCGATTCTGTCCACAGAACCGAAATCCGTGGCAAGAAGCGCGTAGGTGGTGGTCATCTTTTTGGGAAACACGAAAATTTTCAGCCCGGAAGGATGGCGAAAAAAATGATAAGTCTCATTCAGCAGATCGCTGTGAAATACGGAAAAAGCACTCATTCCTCTTCCTCCCCCGGTTTTGTTCCCTCCACAAAACTCACGGCACCAAGGGCAAACTGCCCCGCCGTTGCCGCAATATCTGCCTTCGTCACCCCGGTAAGGCGGCGGCACCATTCCTCCGGACTGCAAAGCGCACCCGCAAAAGCACGGCGGATATAATAATCGGCAAGCGAAGAGGGGCTGTCGTAAATCTGACGATAGGCAAAGGAAAGTGACTGCCGCGCCGCCTCCAACTCGACGTCACTGATCTCCCCGCGGAGTATCGCCTCAAATTGTGCGCGCATAGATTCCTCTGCAATTTCCCGTTTTTCCGCCGCGATTCCGGCACCTGCAAGCAACACCCCTTTGAAAATATCCAATGTGGAGGAGCACTGATAGCAAAGCCCTTTTTCCTCCCGCACACGGAGAAACAGCTTGGAGGCGGGAGAACCGCCGAAAATCTCATTCAGAACCGGAACTGCAGGTGCAAGCGGATGGGAAAGCGACAGTGCCGCACGGTATCCTAACACCAAGCGGCTTTGAGAAACAGGCATTTTTGAGGCAACCGTACGCACCGGAGCGACAGGCTTTTTCCTTACCGCGGTATAAGGTGCCGGAGCGGCACAATGCGGAAAAGCGGCGGAAAGCAACCCGGCAACCGTTTTGCAATCGGAATTTCCGATGTAGAAAAACAGGGGGCAGATTTCCCGTTTCATAGCCGCAAACCGCGCACCGAGCAGTTGTGCGCTCATTTCGCGGATTACCTTCTGCGCCAGCGGAAGATCCTCCACACACCCCTCCCCGGAGCACAGCAGCTCCATACAGTTTTGCGTGGCGGCAACACGGGGGTTTTTCAGCATCGAACGGATGCCGTCCCCCATCAGATTTCGCGTCAGTTCCACCGCCTCCGTCGGGTAAATGCCGTTTTCCAGGTGCGGCGCATACAGCATCTCGGAAAGCAAGGTCACAACCTCCGGCAAAAGCCCGCCCCGGGTGCCGGTATATCGTTCCCCCAAAAATTCCGCCGTGATGCCCAACATCTGCATATCCCCGAAGGTGCGGTTGCGGAGCGACACCAATGTGGAATACATTTCGTCACACCTGCGGCTGAGCAATTGCCGCGTAGGCGTGCTTTCGGTTCCGTACTGCGACAGAGAAAGCACCGCCGCGCGCTGTTGATTGCAAACGGTTTCGGACGGAAACAGAAAGGAGAGACTGAGCAACTCGCATTTGAACCGATCCGTGGAAAGGCAAATCAGCTTTGCCCCGGAATCCAACTCCGTTATTTCGGGATTCATATGCCGCCCTCCTTTCGCTTTTGTTTATAATATATTATTGTAACGCAAAACTACGGGAATTGCAAGAGCTTTGCGGACAGTTCACAAAAAAATCACTTTGCAACGAAGAAATGCAAAAAACGCATCGAACAAAGCATCGGAATCGTAAAATTCGATTGATTTTTACGATTCCGATAAAATGTGCTCTTTTTTGTATTAACCGATGTTCTTTTCTATTGCATCTGCCGCATCGGCAAGCGGGTTATTTTGCACCGTTTCAATCTTTCCCGCATCCACGAGCGCGGCAAATTCCGGATCCATCGGCACGCGTGCCAGCACCGGATAGCCGAATTCGGCGGCAATTTTTTCAATGTGGCTCTCGCCGAAAATACGAATTTCCTTTCCGCAATCAGGGCATTTGACGTAACTCATATTCTCCACAAGGCCCAACACCGGGATGTTCATCATATCCGCCATATGTGCCGCTTTGCTCACAATCATAGAAACCAACTCCTGCGGGCTGCTGACGATCACCACCCCGTCCAGCTTGATCGACTGGAAAATGGTCAGCGGCACATCCCCGGTTCCGGGAGGACAGTCAATAATCAGGTAATCCACGTCATCCCAAATCACATCGGTATAAAACTGTTTGACAGTACCTGCAATCACCGGGCCGCGCCAGACCACGGGACTGGATTCATCGGGCAGGAGGAGATTCAGAGACATCAGATCGATGCCTCCCTCGGTTTTCGCCGGGTAAAGCCCGGATTCATCCCCCACCACGCCGGGTTTTACACCGAAGGCTTTCGGGATAGAGGGACCCGTGATGTCTGCATCCATAATTCCGACGTGATAGCCTTTGTTCGCCAGTGCCACAGCAAGCAGGGAGGTTACAAAGGATTTCCCCACTCCGCCCTTGCCACTGATTACGCCGATTGTGTGCCGGATGCTGCTTTGAGTATTCGGTGCTTCATACTGCGGTTGCTGTCTTGACGAGCAGCTTTCGCCGCAGGTAGAGCACTCGTGTGTGCACTTTTCTTCTGCCATATTTATTCTCGCTTTCCGCAAATATCGGGCGTTTTTCCGCCCGTTTGCTTTTATTATACCGCTTTCCCGCGGAAAATCAAGCATTTTCCGAGATTCTTTTGTTTTTTACGCGCAAACTGCTTGTCTTTTGCGCGTAAATATGATAAAATATTTTTACTTTATTCCGAAAGGCAAAACTATGCGAAAGTTATTGCGTTTTCTGATGCCCTACCGATTGGAATCGGTTTTGGGTCCGCTTTTCAAAATGTTGGAAGCTCTCTTTGAGCTTTTTATCCCTTTGGTGGTTGCCGATATTGTGGATGTCGGCATCAGAAACGGAGACAGCACCTATATCTGGCAACGGTGCGGACTGATGATTCTGCTTGGTGTAATCGGGCTTGTCTGCTCCATCACCGCGCAGTATTTCTCCGCCAAAGCCGCAGTCGGGATGGCAACGGGGCTTCGGCGTGAGCTGTTTGCCAAAATCGGGCGGCTTTCGTTTTCCGATACCGACCGGTTCGGCACCTCTACCCTGCTCTCCCGCTCCACGGCGGATGTCGGTCAGATTCAATCCACCGTCAATATGGTACTGCGGCTCTTTCTGCGCTCCCCGTTTATCGTTTTCGGGGCAATGATTATGGCGTTTACGGTTTCCCCGCGCGCCGCCGTAACCTTTACCGTCACAATCCCCGCGCTGTTTCTCGTGGTATTCGGGGTGATGTTTATCAGCATCCCGATGTTCCGGCGCGTGCAAAGCAAGCTCGACCGCGTCCTGTGCTTAACGCGGGAGAACCTTTCCGGTGCGCGCGTGGTGCGTGCATTTGCGCGTGAGGAAAATTCCTACAACGAATTCCGTGCCACGAACGGAGAGCTGACCAAAATTCAGAAGTTCACCGGGCGGTTTTCCGCACTGCTCAACCCGGTCACCTATGTGATTATCAACTTCTCCATTCTGATGATTATCTGGAAAGGCGGGGCGGAGGTCAATCTCGGCAAGCTGCAACAAGGGCAGGTCATCGCGCTTTACAATTATATGTCGCAGATTTTGGTAGAGCTGATCAAGATGGCAAATTTCATTATTCTGATTACAAAGGCCTGCGCCTGTGCCACCCGCGTCAACGAAGTGCTGGACACTCCGGACGGAATGCCGGTCGGCACCAAAATCCGCGAAGATACCGCAGATACGGCACAAGGCACGGTGGAATTTTGCGATGTATCGCTTTCCTATTTCAAAGACAGTGACACGGCACTCTCCCACGTTTCGCTTTCGGCAAACGGCGGCGAGGTCATCGGGGTAATCGGCGGGACGGGCTCCGGCAAGAGTTCGCTGGTCAATCTCATCCCGCGCCTGTACGATGTAACCGACGGCGCGGTGCTGGTGGACGGCAGGGATGTCCGCGATTACGAAAACCCCGAGGTACTGCGCCGAAAAATCGGAATGGTGCCGCAGAAAGCCGAATTGTTTGCCGGCACGGTTCGGGATAATCTTCGCTTCGGCAAAGAGGATGCCACCGATGAAGAAATGTTTGCGGCACTGGATGCCGCTGTCGCGGGGGAATTTATCCGCTCCAAGCCCGGGGGGCTGGATTTCGTGCTGGAGCAGGCGGGGCGCAATCTCTCCGGCGGGCAGAAGCAACGCCTGACTATCGCACGCGCCCTGGTGAGACAGCCGGAAATTCTGATTCTGGATGACAGTGCTTCCGCACTGGACTTTGCCACCGATGCGGCACTTCGCGCCTCCATCAAGGCACTGCCCTATCACCCCACGGTCTTTATCGTGTCCCAGCGTACCGCATCGCTCTCGGGGGCAGACAAAATTCTCGTTTTGGAGGACGGCGCGGCAGTCGGACTCGGCACGCACGAGGAGTTGCTAGCCTCCTGCCCCGTCTATCGTGAAATTTACGAATCGCAGTTCGGTACAAAGGAGGTGGGCGTATGAGCTCCGGCAAAAAGAACGTCAAACGCGCGCCGAAAGGAACCCTGCACCGGGTGCTTTCTTACCTGCGCGGGTATCGCTTTTATCTGATTGCTTCCCTTGTGCTTTCCGCGCTGACCGTGGCACTGACGCTGTGGCTTCCGGTATTGCTCGGCGATGCGATTGACTGTATCGTCGGTCCCGGGCAGGTGGACTTTGATACTATTAGGGAAATCTTCTTCAAAGCCGCTGTTGCCATCTGCGCAACCGCACTGCTGACCTGGCTGATGAACGTCTGCAACAACAAAATGACCTTCGGCATTGTCC
>CAKSPL010000046.1 GCA_934481325.1 uncultured Eubacteriales bacterium
ACCGTCCGCATAGCGCAGATTTTCACGGAACAGCTCCGCCGCCGCCCGCGCCATTGCCATTGTCTGCTCTTCCAAGGATTCCCGCACGGCAAGCACGCCGCGTCTGCCGTCAATCGTGGGGCGGATACCGATCACGGGTTTTCTCAAAATTTCCTGATAACAGGGCATAAAAAGCACCTCCTTTTGTATTTACACTTGAATTATATCACACACCGTGCTATAATTCTTGTGTAAATACCCCTCATTTTCGGTACAAAATTCACTTTTGAGGTGCTTATGAAATATATGGAGCTGAACGAAGGGAAAACGCACGGCAGTGCGGATTTTCCCTTTCAGCATTACGCTGTGGATGCCACCCACCCGCAATTCCGGATGCCGCCGCACTGGCACCGGGAATTTGAAATCATCCGTGTAAGCGCGGGGAGCCTTTCGGCGCACCTGGACAACCGTCCGTTTACGCTCTCCCCGGGAGACTGCCTTTTTTGTGCGGGCGGCACCGTACATCGCGCAGAGCCGCTAAGCGCGGACTGCCGCTATGAATGTGCGGTGTTTGATATGGGGCTTTTGCGCCGTGCCGGCTGCTCCGCGATTGACGCGTACTTTTCGCCGCTTGTCCACCGCACCCGCACGGTCGCTCCTTTTTTTGCGGCGGATGACCCGGTGTTCTCCCCTCTTTTGGGGCGGCTTTTTTCGGATGCGGTCAGCCGTGCGCCGGGGGCGCAGACGGCATTGGTGGGGGAGCTGTATCTGCTGTTTTCCCTGTTTTACCGGGAGGGGCGCGTGGAGGATGCCCCTGCGGGACTGCACCGGAAAGCCCAGAGCCGCACTGCGGCAAAGCTGTTGGATTATATGGAGGAACACCTGACCGAGCCGCTGACGCTTGCCGGGCTTGCCGCAGTTTCGGGATTTACGGCGCGCTATCTCTGCCGGTTTTTCCGGGCTTATACCGCAATGACCCCGATACAGTATCTGAATGCGCGGCGCGTGGAGCGCGCGTGCGCAGAATTGCGGGAGGGCAAAAGCGTAACCGCCGCCGCGCTGGACTGCGGATTTTGCGACGTCAGCTATTTTTCCCGCGTGTTTCGCAAATACAAGGGGTGTTCCCCCGCCGGATATCAGAAAAAGACCGGGCAGAGCTGACTGCCCGGTTTTTTCGTACCTTAGCGGCGGCGTTTGGCATTGCGGACGGTAAAATACAGAAACAGAAGCGCAAACGCAAATGCGGCAAAAGCAAGAAAATACAGGAACGAGCGATCGCGGATGCTCGGCTTTGCCACCTCCCACGCGCCGAAGGTGATGAGAAAAATACAGCCGCACAGCCGCAGAAACGCATTCCGCTCCGCCGATTTGGTGCCTTTTTGCTGATAGACGCGCACGGCTTCGGTTACGCCGCGCAACCAGATGACAAACCCGATGCAGGCGCAAAGAGAAAGCGTGGAAAGCAACGGCACATTGAGGAACTGGCACGCCGCCTGCCCCACGGCACAAAGCAATACCAGCACGATTTCACCGAAGATGAAATACCGGGATTTGCCCGTATAGCGCGCGGAAAGCGGAAACAGGCAAAGCACCGCGTAAACGGCAAGCATCACCCCCGTAAAAATCCGCAGGATGTCCCGCGCGAAGGAAAATCCCTTCACCTCCATCGCACCGAGCAACAGCACCGTGCTGAAAGCCGCCAGCAGAATCGTGGCAACCAGCGTAAACGCCTTGTTTTTGATCATCTTATCCATTTTATTCATCCTCCTTGGAAACGGTCGGGGCAAAAAAGCCGATCACCGTAGCATACAAAAACGCAAACGCGACCCACCCCGCTGCAAACAAAAGTGCCAGTGAAAACAGTGCCAGAAGATACATAAAGAACGAGCAGAACGCCCCCAGCACCATCCGGCGGATGCGCTCGTCAAACAGGCAAAGTGCGCCCGAAAACAGAAAGAGAAGCCCCACCACGGCGAGAATCCCGCCGAATGCGTCACGCAAATCCGCCGGTGTGAGCAATACCGAAAAGGCAAGCAGGAGCATCAGCACACAACCGATGATTTTCGGAAGCACCGCGGTTTTTCCGTCCCGGAAGACGGAGGGGATAAAGTGAAGCGCGGTTGTGGCATATGCACCGATGCCGGCACTGCTCTCCCGCAGGGTGCCGATTTCCTCCGCGAAGGAGAAAAACGCCCCGTGAAAGCAGGAAAGAGCCACCACCAGTACCGCAAAAAGCCCCATCACCACGGGACCCAGCGCGAAAAAGAAGTTGCCCACCACGGCAAGCGGGTTTTTCGGGTTATAGGAGTGGTCGAGAAACCCGTATTCCCCGTCCTCGGCGTGCGGGTCAAAAAAGCAGATGTCCTCAATCCGATGGGCAAAGAGGAAGCAGGCAACCGCCTGCCCCGCCACCCGAACGGGAACCGAAAGCACCGAAACCGCCAGCAGGAGGGGCTTTCCGTTCTCGGGCGTGACGAACAGGCAAAACAGCCGCCGGCAACAGTAAATCAGCAGTCCGAATACCGCAAACGGAACGAGACTGTACAGTAACAGCTGTGCAAAGCAGGAAAGAAACCGCGCCACGCGCTCACCTCCAAGGGGGACACCGCCCCGTACTGTTTTTTGTTTGGGTCTTGACTTTTCTCCCACGCCGTGTTATACTTTTGAGGAACTTCATCAAACGGCCGCGCGGTATGTTGCCGAAAGGTATTACCGTGAGGAAAGTCCGGGCTTCACAGGGCAGGATAGTTGATAACGTCAACCGCAGGTGACTGCCGGGAAAGTGCAACAGAAATAAACCGCCCGCAAGGGTAAGGATGGAAAGGCGAGGTAAGAGCTCACCCACTCCTATGGTGACATAGGTTTGCTGTAAACCCTATCCGAAGCAACACCGTATGGGGGATGCCTGCCCGGCATATTCCCCCGGGTGGCACGGGAGTTTCTCCCGAAGCTCGCCGGTGACGGCGAGCGAAGATTGATGGCCGTTCACGACAGAACCCGGCTTACAGGTGGAGTTTGGAAAGCTGCCGCATTTTTGCGGCGGCTTTTTTCTTTCCCCCGTGCGCGCACGGGGGAAAGAAATTTCCGGCAGAGCAGTACGCGGCAAACTCAGATGAAATCGTCGGGATCGTCGGAGAATCCGCCGTCGCTCTCCATTTTTGCCGCATACTGCTCAGCGGTAATCAGCACCCGGCGGGGCTTGTTGCCGTCCGCAGGGCTGACGATGCCCAACTCCTCCATCCGGTCAATCAGCTTTGCCGCACGCCCGTAGCCGATGGAAAGTCTCCTTTGCAGGAGAGAGGTGGCAACCTTTTGGGATTCCACGGCAAGGCGCACCGCCTTGTTGAAAATCGCATCCTCACCGCTGTCCCCGTCATCGGCAAAATCATCGTCACCCGACTTATGGTTGGCGGATTCCGCGCGCGCCATTTCCACTTCCAGCTGATTCATAAACTCTTCATTATAATGAACCGTTTCGTTATGCTCGCGGATATAGGTCACCACGCGGTCGATTTCCCCGTCCGAAACAAAGGCACCCTGCACACGCGCGGGCTTCTTGACCCCTACCGGGAGGTACAGCATATCGCCCCGCCCGGTCAGTGCTTCGGCACCGTTGGTATCCAATATCGTGCGTGAATCCACCTGTTGCTGTACCGTAAACGCGATACGGGAGGGGATATTTGCTTTCAGCTTACCGGTAATCACATCCACGGAAGGACGCTGTGTACCGATAATCAGGTGAATCCCCGCGGCACGCGCCTTTTGCGCGAGGCGGCAGGTAAAGGTTTCGGGGTCGTTGTTGGTCACGCTCATTTTCAGGTCGGCAAACTCGTCAATCACGATTACCATCTTCGGCAGATGTTCGCGCTCAGGGTCGTTTTTCACCGCCTCGTTATAGCTGTCAATCTCGCGCACCCCCACGTCCCGCATCAGGGCATAGCGGCGGTCCATTTCCGCCACCGCGCAGGCAAGCACGCCCACGGCGCGCTTCATATCGGTCACAATCGGCATATACAGGTGCGGGATATGCTCGTAAAGCGAAAACTCCACCTGCTTTGGGTCAATCAGAATCAGGCGCAGATCCGCCGGGGTAGTTTTGTACATCAGCCCGATCAGAATGGTATTGATACAGACCGATTTACCGGAGCCGGTGGTGCCGGCAATCAGCAGATGCGGCATTTTGGCAAGATCGCACATCTGAATATTGCCGCCGATTCCGATGCCCAGCGGCACCTCCAACGGCTTGTCGGATTTTCTGTATTCCTCGGCTTCCAGCAGGGTGCGCATATACACGGTTTCGCGATCGGCGTTCGGCACCTCAATCCCGATGGCGGGCTTGCCGGGGATCGGTGCCTCAATGCGCACCTGCGCCGCCATATTCAACGAAATATCGTCAATATGATTGGTCACCGAGCGCACGCTGGTGCCGACTTCCGGGCGCAGCTCGTACCTGGTGATGGTAGGTCCGCGGGAGCACTGGATGTCCTCCTGAATCCGCACGTTGAAGCTGGCAAGGGTGGCACGCAACGCCTCCTTTTTTTCCGCCATTTCCTCGGTGTGATCCACGTTTTTGTTCTGATGATCTTCGTTGAGCAGGGTCAGGGGAGGAAGCACGAAATCACGGGCGGGAGCAGGCGTGCGCGCAGGCGGTTCCTGCCGCACCGGCTCGGCTTTTGCCCGCACGGGTTCCCTTGCGGGTTCCCTCACCGGCTCCGCCGTGGCACGCACGGTGCCGCCTGCGGCAAAATCGCCTTTGCGGGGAGCGGTGCCGTCATTTTCGGGTGCCGCAGGAGCGGCGGCTCCCCTGAGGGAGTCCGTTCCGTATGCCCGCACCGGGTCGGCAACACGCTCCGCGGCTCCGGTTACGGTTGCTCTGGTTGCCGTGCGGAATGCGGCGGAAACGCCCTCCCGCGCGGGGGCGGGGGCGGCAGGACGGGCAAAGGAGATTTCATCCGGAATGCCGTCGTCCTCATCCTCGATTTCTTCGGCTCCGAACGGAGCAGGGTTGTCCGCATTTTCGGTTCTTCCGGTTCCGAACGGAGCGGAGCTGTCCGCATTTCCGGTTCTTCCGGTTCCGAACGGAGCGGGGTTGTCCGCATTTCCGGTTCTTCCGGTTCCGAACGGAGCGGGGTTGTCCGCCTGTGCAATATCATTGTCCGCAAGCGAAAATCCGGTTTTTCCGTCCGGGGTTCGGTCGTTCTTTCTCCCGTTATCCGGGCGGAAGGGGTCGGCAGGCACATTCTCCCTTGCGGGTTGCGCCCCGCCTCGCCCGAAATCTTCTTCAAAATCCGGTTCCGCGCTTCGCGGCGGCACACGGTCGGCAGGCTCGGTTTTTACGGCACTGCCGCCCGCATACAGTTCATTATCCCCGAATTCATCATCCGAAACAACTTCCGTTTCGGGTTCTTCCTCCTCGGGGAATGCCGCTTTTCTGCCGTAATCGGCTTTGCCGAAGGCCCCCTGCCCCCCGGCGTTGCCGATGGAGCCTTCCGCATAATTCTGATGAATCCCGAACGGAGAAAACCCGTTTACAGGGGGATCCCCGGGCGTTCCGGACGGCGCACCGCCGGTGTTTTTCGCCTCATCCGGCTCTTTTGCCGGGGCGGGAGACTCCGGGATGCTCTGCCGGATTCCGAACGGAGAATATCCGGTAGAGGGAACCGTATGTCCCGCTTTTCCTGCCGGCTCCGAGGGGATATTCCGATGAATGCCGAAGGGCGAATACCCTTCCGGCGGGATGCTCTCCCCTGCCGGTGTTCCTGCCGTGGCGTGGGGTTGCGCGGAATTTTTCTCTCCGCTCTCCGCGCCGGTATACCGGCTTTTCGGTTCTTCCGTTCTCGGCAGAGAAAACGGAGAAAATCCGTTCGTCTGCTCCTCCGGCGTGCGGGCAGATTCCGTGCCGGATGCCGTTTGCGCGGTGCCGGATACCGAGCCTGCGGGAGACGGACTCACAGGGGTTGCCTTTGCGGGCGTTCCGCCCACCGGATAACCTGTCCCGCCCGGTTGTTCGCTTGCGGGGAAAAAGGGAGAATACGCCGTGGAGGGCTTTCGTTCCGTTCCGGCTGTTTCGCTTGCATCGCCGTTTGCAATATCATAGCCCGCAATTGCGCCGTCCGCGGCACGCACGCCCGACATTGCCTGTCCGCCCTCGGGCAATTCCTCCTCATCCTCCGGGATATCCATCACGTTTTCGGCTCCGAATACGGAGGCAAGCTCCTCGGAAACCGTGCGGGCTCCGCCCGGAGTCTGCTTATGCTTTGCCGTATGGAAGGGCTGCCTTTTGCCCTCCTCCTCAAATTCATAACGGAGCGGGGTTTCCGAGCGGGTCAGCGGTTGCGGCTCACACCAGCCGTCATCCTCTACGGGCAGATTGTCGGCAGAGCCGCCGGAAATACTGCCCGCGGGGGTTCCGCCTGCCGGAACACTCTGCGCGGATGCTTTCGCCGCCGACACACGGTTCCCCGCCTTTTGCCCGCGCCTTTTTTCCTCCAGGTGCAGCTTGCGGGAAATGCGTTGCCAAAGCCCGCGCGGGGTCAGCCCCACCAGATAAATACCCACCACAATCAGGAGCGGAATGGCAAGCAGACAGGTGCCGGGCAGGCGCAGGGTAAAGCCCATCCATTCCCCGAGAAAACCGCCCACAATGCCGCCGCCCGCACGCGCCTTACCGTCCGCATACAATACGGCGGCCTCCGTCACGCGCACACCGCGCCCGGTCTTGTCCTCAAACACGTGAATAATGCCCGACAGGAGCCACAGGAACGCGCCGGAAAGCACCAGCTTGCGCACCAGCAGTCCGTTTTCCACAAAGCGTTTCCAGCGCAGTGCCAGCACCACCAGGAAAAGCGGTAGCAGATATGCCGCGGCACCGAAAAGCCCGCACAAAAGATCCGCAAATTTATTGCCGAATGCCCCGGCGGATTCCCCCATCCCGCAAAGATCGCGCAGAATAAAGCTGACCGCCGCAAACAGTGCCACCCAGAACATCACGTAAGGGATAATCTGATGCACGAACCGATCGGGGTCTCCTGCGGGGCGATAGGGCTTTGGCGGTGCCGGATGGCGCGGGGCTTTTTTCGGCGTGCCGCCGCTTTCGGGTTCGCTCCCGCCCGTACGGGCGGTTCCGCCCGCCCCGTTCTGCGTGTTTTCCTCCCGCGTATCGGTGCGGGTATCATTTCCCTTTTCGCGGCGGGCGGTATTCTCCCCCGCCGGTTCCGATGCGGCGTTTTTCGCGCCCGGGCTGGTATTTTCCGCCGCGGAATCGCCGTTTGTTTCAAATCCGCGGATGCTCTCGCGTTTGCCGTCGTCTCCGGCACCGTACCGTCCCGAGCCGCTGTGCCGCGACACGCGGCGGGGGGCGTTATTGTTTTCGCGGTTGTTTTCTTCGCGCATAATCTGCCATCCTTTCCGTAAAATTCCTGCGCGCCGTCGGGCTGATCCGGTCCGGCGCGGTATATACTAAATCCGGTTGTTTTTTTATTTTTTCCCCGATCGGCGCATTCTGCGCGGAAATCGGGTGACACATAATTCAGTATACCATTTTTTATGATTTCTTTCAAGGTCTGAATTTAAGAATTATTTATTTTTTTCTGTCAGGAGGCAACAATGAAACCGTCGGTTCGACAAAATCTCACGGTCGCCGCCACGGGGCTTTGCGCGGGATTGCTCAACGGATTGCTCGGTGCCGGGGGCGGAATCGTGATTGTGGCGGGGCTTTCCCGCATTTTCCGGGGGAAGAGCATTGACCCGCGCTCGATTTACGCCAGTGCCATTGCGGTGATGCTTCCCCTCTCCGCCCTCTCTGCCGTGCAGTATTTCGCCCGCGGACACCTGGAGGAGGCGCGGGTGGGACTCCTGCTCCTGCCCGCCGCCGCGGGCGGTGCGGTGGGCGCATTCCTTTTGCGCGTCCTCTCGCCGGGGGTGCTTGCCCGCATTTTTGCCTTTGTCGTTCTGCTCTCGGGCATTTTTCTGATCGTATGAAAATTCTTTCCGTCATCGCGGCATTCGCCGTTGCCGTTCTGTCCGGACTCGGCGTGGGAAGCGCGGGACTGCTGGTGGTCTTTATGAC
>CAKSPL010000047.1 GCA_934481325.1 uncultured Eubacteriales bacterium
ATAGGAGCCTGCCTGCTCCACGTGCGTACCCAGTACCTTTCGCAGAGCCGCCTGTAACAGGTGTGCCGCCGAATGGTTGCGGGCAATCGCCAACCGGCGTTCGCGGTCAACTGCGGCGTGTACTTTGTCACCAACGCAGAATACGCCGTTTTTCACTGTGCAGATGTGCAGATACACGCCGTCGGTTTTTTTGGTATCCTGCACGGTAAGTTGTGCTTCACCCAAGGTAATCACGCCCGTATCGCCGACCTGACCGCCGCCTTCACCGTAGAAGGGAGTGCGGTCAAGCACCACGGTACAGCTTCCCTCGGAGATTTCGGGGACGCTCTGTACGCCGTCATCGGTTTCCGCAAGGATGGCAAGAATTTTCGCACCGTCCGCGGTGGTGTCGTCATAGCCGCAGAATGTGGTTTTCGGCAGATGATCCAACAGTCCCTTGGTGCTGTTGTCCCAGCCGCTGATATTGCCGCGTGCGGCGCGTGCGCGCTCCCGCTGTGCTTTCATCAGGGCAGAGAAGGCTTCTTCGTCGGCGGAAAGTCCCTTTTCCGCCAGGATTTCTTTGGTCAGATCAAGCGGGAATCCGAAAGTGTCGTAGAGCTTGAATACTTCCTCGCCCGCAATGATTCGGGAACCGCTTTTTTCGGCTTTTTCGATAATGCCGGAAAGGATGGAAAGCCCTGCGTCAATCGTGGCGTCAAAGCGTTCCTCCTCCAGCGCGATTACTTTGAGGATATAATCCTGTTTTTCCGCAAGCTCCGGATAGGCTCCCTTGCTTTCGCCGATGGCAACAAGGCACAACTCACACAAAAACGGGCGATTGATGCCAAGGAGCTTGCCGTGGCGGCAGGCGCGGCGGATAATCCGGCGAAGGACATATCCGCGCCCCTCGTTGGAGGGAATGACCCCGTCCGCAATCATAAACATCGAACTCTTGATATGGTCGGTACAAACGCGGACGGAAATATCGTCGTTTTTGTCGGCACCGTAGGTTTTGCCGGAAATGGCACACACCGTGTCAAGAATTTTGCGGATGGAGTCCACTTCAAACATATTGTCCACGCCCTGCATCACGCAGGCAAGACGCTCCAGCCCCATGCCGGTATCAATGTTTTTCTGTTTCAGCTCGGTATAGTGTCCCTTGCCGTCGTTGTTGAACTGAGAAAACACATTATTCCAGATTTCCATATATCTGTCGCACTCACAGCCGGGGCGGCAGTTGGGGGAGCCGCAGCCGTATTTTTCACCGCGGTCGAAATAAATCTCGGAGCAGGGACCGCAGGGGCCGGAGCCGTGCTCCCAGAAGTTATCCTCTTTGCCAAGGCGGGTAATGCGCTCCGCCGGAACGCCCACCACCTTGTTCCAAAGCTCGAATGCTTCTTCGTCCTTTTCGTAAATCGAGGGCCACAGCTTGTCCTCCGGAATTTCCAGCACTTTGGTCAGAAACTCCCACGCCCACGGAATTGCCTCGTTTTTGAAGTAATCTCCGAAAGAGAAGTTACCAAGCATTTCAAAAAAGGTGCCGTGCCGTGCCGTGTGTCCCACGCGCTCCAAATCGGGGGTGCGGATGCACTTCTGACAGGTGGTTACGCGGCGGCGGGGCGGTTCTTCCTCTCCGGTGAAGTACTTTTTCATCGGTGCCATACCGGAATTGATCAGCAACAGCGATTTGTCGTTGATCGGAATCAGGGGGAAGGAGGGCAGGCGCAGATGCCCCTTGGACTCAAAGAAAGAAAGATATTTTTCACGCAGATCGTTAAGGGAAGTCCACTTCATAAAAGTTGCCTTTCTATATATAAATATTCCGTGTTATTATAGCATTTTTTCTGTCCGCTGTCAAGACGCTTGCGCGTGTTTTTCTCGCGGAAGGAGCGGTGCGTTGCTTTTAGATTTTTGTGTTCAAAAAAACACAGAAAATACACAAAATTTTTACTTGTTATCACGGGCGTGCTTTTTTGTAGCTTTTTTATTGTACCATATTGCAAAACCTACGGGGGCAATTTTGTGGAAAAAGATGAAAATTGAGAATACGGCGTGAAAGATTTTTGTGTGTCTTGAAAAAAAGGCGTGAAAGTGTTATAATAAGGTATCAATTTCATAAGGAGAACGAATATGAAAAAGATTCTTTGCGTCTTTCTCAGCGTGATGATGTTTGCCTCGTTGCTCGGGGTGTTTGCATCCTGCGGGAAAAAAGCGGTTGATATTGACCTGAGCCAATGTCAGGTGGTATTGGCGGACAAACTTTCCAAGCTCGCCACCAAGGAACTGAACAATTTCAAAAAGCTCGTGGCGGCAAAAACCGGCGTTTCTCTGAAAATCTCTGCCGAAAGCAAGGTAACGGAAGGAGAAACCACTTATGAGATTCTGGTTGGCAAAACCGGAAGAAAAGAGACTGAAAAAGCCCTCAAAGCACTGAAAAAGAGCGACGGCTATACCATTCAGGTCATCAAAAACAAAATTGTAATCGTCGGCACCAGTGACGCGCTGACCTATCTTGCCCTGCAGGATTTTGAAAATACATATTTTGCCGCTGACAAGATGGGAACAACGCTTTCGATTGCTTCCGCATACACGAAAAACGATTGCCGGCTGATGACCCTCCTTGCGGACGGGAAATTTGAATACACGGTTGTTTACAGCGGTGCGTGGGATACCGTAAATGACGGCGGATATCAGGACAGATCCATAACCCCCGTGGACGGCAAGCTGGATGTTGTGGATTATCAGTACAAGCAGATCAGCAATTTTATGAACACGTTTATTGCCAATGCCGGCATCAAACGGATCAACGAGAATTCGGATTCGAGAGCCGCTAAGGAAAAAGAAATCATTCTCGGGACAACCGATCGCGAAGAAACCAAAACCGCACTGGCACAGATCAACGAAAATCAGTTTATCATTACCACCGTCAACGGTAAAATCGTTGCCACTGCGTGGAGTGATACCGGTGTGAAGCTGGCTTTGGATAAGCTGACCGAAATCCTCAGCGACTGCATTGAGGACACCGATGCCGGCAAGGTGGCGATTTACCCCGAAGGGCTGACCTACATCGGCAGCTTCAACCCCAACTGGCCTACCGATTTTCCGAAACCGGACGGACTGGATTTTTACGGCACCTGCGATGTGGAAGATAACCACGTGGAATACTGCTACACGGGCAAAAATGTAAATGCGGCGGCATTTGACACATATTCTGCCAAACTGAAAGAGGCGGGCTATCGTGTATATACCGACAATACGATTGAGGACAGCCGCTTTACCACCTTTGTAAATGATCAGTATATGCTTCACGTCACCTATTCGGCATACAAGCACGCAGAACTTTCTGCGGGGCTGGATCCGACCCTTCGCGTGGTTGCGGGTAAGCTCTCGTCGCTGACGCTCCCGGAGGTGGACAATACCGCTCAGCTGAAATACACCAAGATATTCAATGATGAAAACGTAGGCTCCGATACCGGCGCACTGATTACCCAGATGTATCTTTCCTATGAGGAATCCAACATTTTCGGAAACTGCTATGTCACGATGCTGGAAGACGGTTCCTTCATTCTTTATGACGGCGGCGGGAACGGCTACAGCTCCAACGGTGCCAATCTGGATGCGAACGGCAATCCGCTCAATCCCTTTGGCAAACCGGTAGTGAAATCGGACGAACCCTGGCGGCTTTACAACCTGATGCGCGATCTGATGAACCTTGTGGGCAAAAAGGGCCCCGTGGTTATTGCGGCGTGGCTGATGTCGCACGCGCACTGGGATCATATGCAGTGCTTCAAAGACCTTTGTAAGGACAACAAGTACAGCATTACCGTAGAAAGCGCGTATGCCAATTTCGCTTCCAGCCTGGAAACCTTCAACTCCTACAACCCCGGCGGTTTCCATGCATCCGACCTTGCCAACTCGCTGAGTATGGTAAACGGCAACGGCAAATACGTCAAAGTACACGCCGGGCAGACCTTCTGGGTGCGCAATGCCGAGATTGAGGTGCTGTATACACACGAGGATCAATTCCCGGAGGTGATTCGCTATTTCAATGATACCTCCACGATTTTCCGCATCAAATATCACGTAACGGACGGAAAAGGGAACATCACAGACGGCGAAAACGGCCCCGTAACCGGAATGTGGCTGGGCGACCTTTGGAAAAACGGTTCTGCGATTGTGACGGCTATGTACGGCACTTATCTGAAATCGGATATGGTGCAGGTGGCGCACCACGGGTACAATGGGTGCCTGCGTTCGATGTATACCAACGTTGCTCCCACACTCGTCTGGTGGCCGACTTGCGGTTCTCAGTTTATTTCTCAGGCGTACATCAATGCTGTCGGCGGGTATGAAGTGGATGTGGACCGGTATATTGCCAACTCGCTGGATTCCGTAAAATGGATTTTGGTTGCCGGCGGTATCACCTCCTCCACGGCGAACGGATATGACAAAAATCAGATGTCCTCCCTGGATGATAACGAAAATTACGTTTATCAGTCTTATCGCCACAATTTTACGTTGAGAATTACCAAAAACGGCTTTGACGGTGATAAACTCTATTACGCAGATGAGAATTTTACCGGTATCGGCGGTGACAGGTTCACCGGAAAAGCCTCTGTGAGCAAAATTTATTGAAAAATTAAATAAGGAAAGCAAATTTACTGATTAAGGAGCATTTAGCCGATGAAAAAAACACTTTGTCTGATTCTTTGCGTGCTGGTCCTGCTGCCGGCGGTGCTGCTGTTTTCCTCCTGTAAAAAGGGCGGAGACGGGGAAGTCAGCGTCAGCAAAAAAACCGTGGAGATCAATCTTTCGGGATACAGCATTGTCAAAAATGCGGGGTATTCCGACCTGTCGTCTCAACGCCTGACCGACCTTGCCAATATTCTCCGCGTCAAAACCGGAGTAACGGTGCGCGTGAACAATGACACCGCCGGAGAGGTGACCAAAACCACTGATCTTGAAATTTTGGTCGGCGATGTCAAGCGGGACGAAACCGTAAAGGCACTGAAAAAAATCAAGGGTGACGGATACATCATTACCGTAACGGACAATAAGCTGGTGATTGCGGGTACAACTGCGTTTCTGACCTCACAGGCAGTGGAATACTTTTTCGAGCATTGTCTCCCTGCGGAAAAAACCGGAGGCACCATCACTGTTCCCAAGCAGGTACTCCTCGGCGGAGTGTCGATGGTGGAGGTGACCACGGGCGACAGTGCCAATTATTCGGTGGTGTACAGCAGTGAGCTGGATGCGGAAACCGGCAGTGCTGAGGGCAAAGATCCGCAAACAACCAAAAACAACCCGGAATCGGTGGATATTCCGGTTGCGTGTGCAAGAAGTGCCACAACGCTGATTTCCAAGCTGACCGGCGTGAAAAAGGCAACGAGAATGACCGACAAGGCGGCTTCCAAAGGCTCCGAGATCATTTTCGGTATAACCACGCGGGAAGGCGGAAAAACGGTACTGAACACTCTGAATGCCAATCAGTACGGCGTGATTGCCGCCGACGGTAATATTTACGTCACTTCGTGGAGTGATACCGGGATGCGCAAGGCGGGGCTTTTGGTGGAATCCATCCTGACCGATTCCGTGGTGGAAAAGGACGGGGTAAAACAGATTGTCGTGCCTGCCGAATTGCGCGTGGTAAAAGATATGGACAGTAGCAAGTGGGTCACCGATTTTACAAAACCCTCAGGCGAGGGGATCGAGCTTTCCGGTGTGCAGGATATTGCGGATGACTCGCTTCTGTACTACTATACCGGCAGTGGGGTATCCTCTGCCGCTTATGAGAATTATTGTAAGGTTCTGACCGGGGAGGGCTATACGCTCTATACCGACAATACCAACGAAGGCAATATTTACCGCACCTACAACTCCAAGGACAACAAGCATACGCTGTATGTGGTTTATGCCGCATATGCACACGCCACCGAGCAGAATGTGCACGGGTATGTTTCTTCTATCCGTGTGATTTCCGCTCCGATGAGCAGTGTCAACCTGGTGAGAAAAGAATTACTCAGCGAACAGAAGTATACCAAAATTGCGGATTCCTCCATTACCACCGTCCGTTTGCAATACGAGGGCGCAGATAATTTCGGTATGAACTACGTGATTATGCTGGAGGACGGCAGCTTTATTGTCTACGACGGCGGCGGTAAGGGGCAAAGCAACCCCGCAAATGACCACGTACGTCTTTACAACGTGCTGGTTGATCTGTACAAAAAAGCGCATAATGACAAGAACCCCACCAATGAAAATCCGCTGGTGATTGCGGGCTGGATTCTGACGCATCAGCACTGGGATCACATCTCGGTATTCCGCGATTTCTGCGAGAAATACGGCGGTTACCAGCAGGTGCGGATTGAGGCACTGTATGCCAACTTTATTTCGGAAACCGAGGCATTCAACGCCTATAACCCCGACTTCTCGCTTTCAAGCAAATTGCAGACCTATGTGGATATGACGAACAACTCATTCAAATATTACAAGCTCCACTCCGGGATGAAACTGCACATCCGCAACGCCACGCTGGAAGTGCTGTATACGCACGAAGATATGTTCCCGAGCAGAATTTACTATTTCAATGATTCCTCCACGGTGGTGCGCTTTACCATCCGTAATTCGCAGGGAGGTAAGGAGACTACCGCAACCTTCCTTGGCGACCTTTATAAGTACGGAAGCAAAGTGATGCGCGCGTTGTACGGCTCCTCGCTGAAATGTGACATTGTGCAGCTGGCACATCACGGCTATCAAGGGTGCGAAATCGAATTGTATAAGCTCTTTTCACCCGAGCTGGTGCTGTGGCCTACCAGCAGTTCGAGTTGGGAGGCGCAGATTAAAAATGCCAACTCGAAAAACTGGTGGTATGTAGTAGATTATTTTGTTGCCAACCAGCTGGAATCCGTGAAGTACATCATTGTGCAGGATCAGAAAAATACCACACTGACGCTGGGCAAAAACGGACCGGAGTATGGCAACCTGTACAGCCCCGTTGACGGTGGAAATCTCTCCTTTGCGGAGCGGGATCCCTATAGCAGCACGAACTTCCTGATTAAAAAATAATTTTTGCACCGTGTGGTGCATCAGCCATTACGGGAGCGGAAAACCGCTCCCGTAATGGCTGATGCAAAAGGAGAACGAAATGAAAAAACTAAAGCTAACGGCAATCATACTTGCGTTGATGCTGTTACTGTCCTCCTGCTCGTTTGTGGACGGAATCCTCGGAAAAAAGGATGACCCACAGCCAAGCGATCTGCCGGAGGATGAAATCAGACTGTCTGACTATAAAATCGTGGAATCCCGCTATTTTTCCGCGGCGATGGCGGAAGGAGTAACGGAATTCCGTGCCACGATAGAAGCGGCAACCGGGGTCAAGCTGATGAAAAGCACGGACAAAGAAATCAAGGATGTGGATAACGATGATTGCGAAATCGTCCTTGGTCCTACCAGTCGGGTGCAGTCTGCGGCGGCACTGGAAAGTCTGGAGGGGCGTTCCGGATTTGTAATTGCCAGAATCGGCGCGAAAATCGTGATCAACGGAACCAGTGACTATATGATTTTGCTCGGAATGCGTCAGTTTCTTACCAGCCGCCTGAAAGGGGAACGCCTTGGCGAGGGAATCCTGACGGTGGCAAAGGATTACTCTGCCAAAACCAATGTGGCAACGCTGTATCTCGGCGGCGCGGCAAGTACGCCGGCTTTTGCGGTGGTATGCAGTGATTCGCTGGATCACAACGGGGAAAATGTATATGACCCAAGCAAGAAGAATCTGACCTATACCGGAAACGATTATCTTTATGACAAGGCGTTTGAACTGCGCAATCAGCTGATTGTCAAAACCGGGCAGGCGGAAAAGTTTACGGTCACTGCCGGAGCGATTGAAGGCAAGAGCGTGGACAAAATTCCCGCAACTATACTGGTTCCGATAAAGGAAAGACACGGCGATAATTACAACGAACTGAAAGAAAAGCTGCCGTCCATCCTGCAAAACCTCAATGATATCATTCCGTTTTATACCGATAAAGAGGAAGTGGGAGATGGGCTTGAAATTCTG
>CAKSPL010000048.1 GCA_934481325.1 uncultured Eubacteriales bacterium
GTGGAAAACTATCCCGTTCGACTGGTGCTGACCCGCGAAGGCTACTTCAAAAAGATTACCTTCCAGTCACTTCGCGGAAATGATGAACAAAAGCTGAAAGAAAACGATGCCATCAATCAGATTATTGACGCGGAAAACCGCGATAATCTCCTGATCTTTACCGACAAATCTCAGGTCTTTCGTGTACGCGCGGCGGATTTTGATACTACAAAGGCGTCCGCTATGGGCGACTTCCTCAATGCCAAACTGGGGATGGACAAGGACGAACGCCCGGTATTTATGAAAATCCAAAACAGCTACGGGGCGGGAGAAAATATGGTCTTTCTCTTTGCAAACGGTAAAGGCGTGCGCATTCCGATTTCTGCTTACGAAACCAAAGGCAACCGCAAAAAGCTGACCGGAGCGTATTCTGCCAATTCCCCGCTGGTGGGCATTTTTGCCGAGCAGGAGGCTGATCCCTTTGAGATTATGCTGATTACGGATGCAGGACGGGGTCTGGTATTCAAATCATCCCTGATTCCCGTAATGAATACGCGATCGTCCGGCGGTGTTACGCTGATTAACTTCGGCAGGCGCGAAACCAAGGTAACCGAAGCACTTTCCGATTTTTCGGCTTACGGTGACGGCAAGGGCTACCGCAAATACAAGCTACCCGCAACCGGCGTTCCGATCAGTGACAAATATGAGGATGCCATTCAATTGAAAATATATGATGATACAAAGGAGTAACCAAGCATTATGAAGAAAGCACCCGTTAACGAAAAGGAAAAAGCATCTGGAAAGGTTCTGGCAACCAGGATTTTGGCAATCGCTCTTGCCGTACTGATGGTTGTGGGCATTGCTTACTACACAATCTTTATGATTGCGGATTCCATCAAAGCAAAAAACAATGCCAACAAAGAAGATTCCAAAACTGAAGAATCCGATACCAATCACGACGGCCACGACCACGATGACGGCTCCGACGACACCGGCAACGATAAGGGAGATTGGTAAATAACCACAATCCGACAGAATTATCTGTGCCCGAAAAAATCGGGGTCGGATTTCCCCTGCCAAATGAAAAAGCCCCGGATTTACCGGGGCTTTTTCATCATCTGTGCAAGCTTGCCTTTGACTCGGCGGGGGAAAAAGCGAAAAAAACGACAAACAGGTGAGGAAAGGCGGCGCAGATATGCCCGGTATTCCCGGGAATCCAGCGGATATGGCACGTCCTTTTTGAAAACACCGCACACCGCCGCAATCACATCGGCACGGGTGATTCCGTGTTCCAACCGGGTCTGATTATCTCCGCGAAATACCGGATCACCGTTTTTCTCAAATGCCACCAGGCGATGCAACACAAATTTTCCGTTTTTGCGACGATACAGATACATTCCGTTCAGCGTCAGCTCCTCACATTTGGCAAGCAATACCGAATCCTCACCGGCGCAAATCAGCGGTAACATACTGGTACCTTTGGGATAGAGGCGAAACTCGCCTCCGCTTTCCAACACTTCGGTCAGTACAGGAAGAACCTCGTAAAGCTCAAATTCAGTCTGTAACTGCGCCGACACTGCGTAAAACCTCCACAAATTTTTCGGCATCCGCCGCGGCGGTTGCGGCATCAACGCCGTATTGCTCCGTCATTTTTGCGGTCAGCTCCTCCATCGTGAGCGGAGCTTCCAGCTGATCCCAGATAAAACTGCCGGTTTCGTTGACCGAAATAATTCCGTTAAACTGTTTGGTAGCCTCTCCGGTGGCAACAATTGCAAATCCGGAGCCGATTTTTCGTTTGATAAAGTTTTCGTTTCTAACCATTGTTTTTCTCCTTCCAATCCACGGTCATCCCGGCATACGCTACCGCCGCCGCTTCATCCTCCATATTGCAGGACAGGAGATAGCAGGGGGTTTTGTCAATCATATCGGAAAGCAACTCCAAAAACACCGTTGCGGTTGCTCTGTCTGCCGGGGTCAGAACCTGTAAAAACAGGCGTTGCAGCATATCCATCCCGCCTAAGGGGCGGATGGAATTTTCGGTTGCCCGTTCCAGAAAGCAAAGCCCGGAAAGCGGAACGGATGCGTTGCATCCCCAATGCTCTTTTCCGCACCACGGTGTGCCGTATGCGCGCCAAGCTCCGTCCACAAACCGAAAAATCGGTTTATCGCCGTTAATCATCCGCGCGCGCGACCCAAACCGTTTCAGCCACAGCCTTGCGTGGGTGGATTTTCCGGTTCCGCTTTGCGCGGCAAAGGCAAAACCGCGCCCGTCACATTCCAGCACCGCAGCGTGAAACACAAATGCACCGAAGCGCGGCAGTGCCGTGGCAATTTTCCGATAAATGCAGATACTTTCCGCATATCCGTCAGAAGGATGATAAGGGGAAGCCTGCTTTTCGGCGTCAATCTCCTCCGGGGATACCGTTATCGTCAAATCGGGAGTATCGAATTGCGCAAGGTACTCCGCGCAAAAACGCTCTGCAAACGCATAATGTGGGTGCACCTCAATATTCAGTTCCGCCAAACGAATTTTCATCGATGACTCCCATCTTGTTTTTCTTAGTATGCAATTTTCTGCTCAATATAATTTTTCAGTTCGGGAATCGGAATGCGCACCTGCTCCATCGTGTCACGGTCACGCACGGTTACGCAGTTGTCACCCGCCTTTTCCTCGTCGCCCACGGTATCAAAGTCCACCGTGATACAGTACGGCGTGCCGATCTCATCCTCGCGGCGATACCGTTTACCGATCGACCCTGTCTCGTCATAGTCCACCGGGAAAGCCTTGGAAAGCTCTGCATAGATTTCCTCCGCTTTGCCACCGAGCTTTTTGGAAAGAGGCAAAATTGCCGCTTTATAGGGTGCCAGTGCCGGATGCAGATGCAGCACCACACGCACGTCGTTTTTCTCGGCATCAATCACTTCTTCGTCATAAGCGTCAATCAGGAAAGCCAGAGCCACGCGGTCGGCACCGAGAGAAGGCTCCACCACATAAGGAGTGTACCGCTCATTGGTCTCGGGGTCAAAATAGGTCAGATCCTTTCCGCTGTGCTTTGCGTGCTGAGAAAGATCATAATCCGTGCGGTCGGCAACGCCCCAAAGCTCACCCCAGCCAAACGGGAACAGGAACTCAAAATCAGTCGTTGCCTTGGAGTAGAAGCAAAGCTCCTCCTTGTCGTGATCGCGCAGGCGCAGATGCTCCTCGGTCATTCCGAGGTCCAGCAGGAATTTGTGACAATAATCTTTCCAATAATTGAACCATTCCAGGTCGGTACCGGGCTTGCAGAAGAATTCCAGCTCCATCTGCTCAAATTCGCGAGTGCGGAAGGTAAAGTTGCCGGGGGTGATTTCATTGCGGAAGGATTTGCCGATCTGGCACACGCCGAAGGGGAGCTTGCGGCGCGTGGAACGCTGAATCGACGGGAAATTGACGAAAATGCCCTGCGCGGTTTCGGGGCGCAGATATACCGTGCTGGCGGAATCCTCCGTTACACCGATGAAGGTTTTGAACATCAGATTGAATTTTTTGATTGGGGTGAAATCACTCTTTCCGCAAACCGGGCAGGTAATTCCCTTTTCCTTGATATAATCCGCCATCTGCTCAAATGTCCAACCCGCAGGATTGTCGGAAAGTCCGTTCTGAAAAGCATAGTCCTCAATCAGCTTGTCCGCGCGGTGACGCGCTTTGCAGGATTTGCAATCCATCAGCGGGTCGGAAAATCCGCCCACGTGACCGGAAGCCACCCAGGTTTCGGGGTTCATAATAATCGCGCTGTCAAGCCCGACATTGTATTTATTTTCCTGTACGAATTTTTTCCACCAGGCGCGCTTGACATTATTTTTGAATTCCACGCCGAGGGGACCGTAATCCCAGGAGTTGGCAAGTCCGCCGTAAATCTCAGAACCCGGGAAAATAAACCCGCGGTTTTTGCACAGCGCAACAATTTTTTCCATTGTTTTTTCAGAGTTGTTCATCCTTCAAACCTCACATTCAGAATAATACTATTGTACACTTGTAAACGATACTTGTCAAGTAAAATCAGGCATCTTCGGTCAGATCCGCCACGGTTGCCTCCACAAACGGAAGCAGTGCTTTGACCGAAAGGAACAGTTGCGCCCCCTTTGTGCCGGAGCTGACGGTAATTTTTTCAAAATTCTCTACCGACTTGTGAATATAGGTGGGGAATTTTTTCTTCATCCCGATGGGAGAACATCCGCCACGGATATACCCCGTGAGTGCCAAAAGATCCTTGACGTGCACCATTTCTACCCGTTTGTTGCCAGTTGCCCGCGCCGCTTTTTTCAAATCGATTTCCAGGTCAACCGGGATACAGAATACCACAGGTCCCGTTTTGTCTCCGACGGCGACCAGTGTTTTGAACACCTGCTCGTGCGGAAGTCCGATTTCATCGGCAATATGCTTCCCCGACAGGTCGTTTTCATCCACGGTGTACTCCATCACCTCATAAGGGATTTTTGCCGCGTCCAGGCGACGCATTGCGTTGGTTTTGCTTTTCATCGGTAGGCTTTTCCCTCCTCAATCATCTCCGCCGCCGCATCGGTCTGCGCTCTTGTCACCGAAAGCCCGCCGAGAATCCTTGCCACTTCTCCGATGCGATCCGCATCACTCAATTGCTTAACGGTTGTAAATACCCGGTCATTTTCGGTATGCTTGGCAATTTTGTAATGCGTACCCGCAAGTGACGCAATCTGTGCCGAGTGTGTTACACAGATTACCTGCGTTTCCTTGCCGATCTCCGCCAGGCGAATGCCGATTTTTCGCGCGGTTTTACCGGAAATCCCGGTATCCACTTCGTCAAATACGGCGGTTCCGACACCGTCCTTTGCATTGAGTACGCTTTGCAGGGTCAGCATCACGCGGGCAAGCTCCCCGCCGGACGCTACACGCTCCAATGGGAGCAAAGGCTCTCCCGGGTTTGCCGACAGCAAAAACGCCACGTCGTCGTCACCGCCCGTGCCATACTCCCCGGTTTCGAGAACCCGGATTTCAAACCGAACTCCCGGCATATCGAGAAACGCCAACTCTTCCCGAATCTGACCGGAAAGCACCATAGCTCTTGCGGCGCGCAAATCGTGAAGTGCGGTCGCCAGCTTCCGCATTTCGGCTTCGCTTTCCAAAAGCGTCTTGGTCAGCTCTGCCTCCGCGTCCTCCTTGTTGTCAAGAAGCCGGAGATCTCCCGCCGCCTTTTCACGAAAGGCAAGCACCTCGGGAATATCCTTCCCGTATTTCCGGCAGAGTTTGGAAATCAGATCCAGCCGTTCCTCCACACGGTTGAGTGCCGCAGTGGGGTCTTTTTCGTTTTCTCCGGCAAAATCCCGTGCCGTGTTGGCAATATCCTCCACTTCATAACGCATTTCCGAGAGCTTTGCCGCCAGCTCTCCCGCTTGCGGAATAACGCCGGCAAGCGAATTCATCGCCCCCGCCGCGCGCTCTAAAATCAGTGCCGCCGCGCCTTTTTCACTGCCGTAAAGCACATAATAGGCAAACTCGCACTGTTTGGTGATTTTTTCGGCGTTTTGCAGCTTGCCGCGCTTTTCCACCAGTGCTTCTTCCTCGCCGGGTTTGAGGTGCGCCGCGTCAATCTCCCCGATCTGAAACCGCAGAATGTCCCGCAGGCGTTCCTTTTCGGCACTGTTTTTTTGCAGTTCTGCCAGTGCCTTTTTTGCCTCGGTGTATTCCCCATATGCCGCACGGTATTTGGCGGGCAAATCTCCAAGGTCCGCACAGGCATCCAACACCTTTGCCTGCGCAGGGAGAGAAAGCAACAGCTGATTGTCATTCTGCCCGTGAATATTTACAAGCCGACGGCTGATCTCCCGCAGAATCCCCTGCGGAATCACCCGCCCGTCCAAACGGCATTGACTTTTGCCGTCTGCGGTGAGGGTGCGCTGTAGCATCAGTTCCTCCCCCGGCTCAAATCCAAGCTCCTCCAGGAGCTCGCGCACCTGCTCCGTCAGTGAGCCGAACACCGCACTGACCGTTGCTTTTTCGGTACCGTTCCGCACCAAATCGCGCCGCGGTTTTCCGCCAAGCAAAAACAGAATACTGTCGATCATCACGGATTTACCGGCACCGGTTTCCCCGGTAATAACCGAAAGCCCGGCAGGAAAATCCACATCCATAGACGAAATGACCGCCATATTTTCGATGTGTAAGGATTGCAGCATATCCGTTATACTTCTTCCTTCATCAGAGAATGCAATCGCTCACTGATGCTTCTTGCCGCCTGCTCGTTTCTTGTGGCAACAAAAATGGTATCATCCCCCGCCACACAACCGAGAACCTCCGAAAGGGCAAGGCGATCCACTCCCCCTGCTACCGCATTTGCAAGACCGGGGTAGGTATGAATGATGATAAGACTCCCGGCGTGATCCACTTTAATCACGGATTCTACCAGCGCGGAATTGAATTTTGTCCCAATCTGCATATTCTCTCGTTTGGGCGGCATATAGCGATAGTTTCCCTTGCTGGTCAGTACTTTTGCCAGTTGCAGTTCGCGGATATCGCGGGAAATCGTTGCCTGTGTCACGCAAAAGCCTTCCTCGGCAAGCCGGTCAATCAGGTCATCCTGCGTTTCCACAGAATGTCGGCTCACGATTTCCAGAATTTTCTTTTGTCGATTCGTTTTCATCTTTCGTCATCCATTTCCATTCATTTTTTGTTGGAGTTTTGCATAAAAACCGCCTTTTTTCAGGCGAATCAGGCGGGTTGTCATCCGGGATTTTGAGATCCGGACGGTGTCCCCCCGATAAACTTCATAGCTTGCCTTGCCGTCAAGCGTAAGGTACAGCATTTTTTCGCGCTGAGAAATGTTTTTGATTTCCAGCACGGCATCGTCCCGAAACAGCACCGGTCGGGCGGTCAGCGAATGCGGACACACGGGTGTTACGCAAAGGCAGGGCAGATGTGGGTCCAGAACCGGACCACCCGCGGAAAGAGAATATGCCGTGGAACCTGTCGGCGTTGCCGCAATCAATCCGTCCGCCCGATAGGAGGAAACCAAGTCCCCACCCTCGTAAAGCTCCAGATCCACAATTCTTGCAACCGATCCGTTGGAAATTACCGCATCATTCAGGGCAAAGGATTCCGCCCGCACACCCTTGCCTCCCGCTTTTACCTGCACGGCAAGCATTGCGCGCTCGTCAATCTCATATTCGCCCGAAATCAGGCGTTCCAGCAACGGCAATTCGGCTAGCTACAGCTCTGTCATATAGCCGAGATGACCCATATTCAGCCCCAGAATCGGCTTCCCCTTCGGTGCCGCAAAGCGCGCCGCATCCAAAAGGGTTCCGTCACCGCCCAGCACAATCAGCATCTCCGCCCGACTGTACAGTTCCTCGGTGGGGAGATACCGGTATTCACTTCGGCTTTTCCGCATCCGGAAAAGCCGCTCCTTGTACATTTCGCCAATCAGCACCGTTGCGCCAAAGGAAACCAGCGTTTCCGCCACTTGAATAGCGGCATTGGCTTTTTCAAATACATTAAAATTGGTGATCAGTGCAATTTCCTTCATCTCCACACCTCCTTTCCGAAAACAACCTTATCAACCGGGACAGCGGACGGTATGTCTCCCTTTTGTTTGCAAAAGTACGCCAAAAATTCTTCGTTTCCGTCTCCGCCAAGCAAGGGGGACGGCGCAAGCCCTGTGGGAGCAAGCCCCACCGCCGTTGCCGCCGTCAGCACACGGGACACCGCCGAAACGCGATCGGCGGGATTTTTCACCACGCCGTGTCGGTCAAGTGCCTTTTGTCCTGCCTCAAACTGCGGTTTGATCAGGCAGACAAAATGCCCGCCGTCCGTCAGCAATTCCGGCACGCGAGGGATAATATAAGTGGCGGAAATGAATGAAACATCCATTACCGCAATTCCGCAAACGCCTGTATCCTTTGCCGAAATTTCTCTTGCGTTATACTTTTCCAGATTCCGCACACGGGGGTCGTTTGCCAGCTTTGGGTGAAGCTGACCGCACCCCACGTCCACAGCGGTCACAAATGCGGCTCCGTGCTGTAAAAGGCAATCGG